>CAXBBA010000001.1:0-19947 GCA_963973805.1 uncultured Halieaceae bacterium
CTGCGCCAGTGCCTGCTCAATCTTGCCACCAATGCCATCAAGTTCACCCCCCGGGGCACGGTGGTGGTGCGAGCCGTACCCTCACACCGGGAGCGGGATGATCTGCTGCGCTTCGAGGTGGAAGACACCGGCGTGGGCATCAGCCAGGACAATCAGAAGCACATCTTCGACCCCTTCTGGACCGCGTCGCGGAACGAGGAATCGGCGGAAAAGGGCACCGGCCTGGGCCTCGATATCGTGCGCCGCCATGTCGAAGCCCTCGGCGGCACCATCGGCGTGATCTCCCGGGAGGGCAAAGGCTCGCTGTTCTGGTTTGAAGTCCCCCTCGAACCCGGCGACGATACGCTCGAAATCGACGATGAAGACACCTCGCCCACCCTGGTCGTCCCGGAACGCTTCTCGGGCACCGTTTTGCTGGTGGACGACAATCCCACCAACCTGGTGCTGGGGCGCATGATCCTCGAGTTCCTCGGCGTGACGGTGGAGGAGACCCGCGATGGCGCGAGCGCGGCGGAGCTGGCCCTCACCGGAAACTATGACCTGGTGCTCATGGACATCAGCATGCCCGTGATGGACGGCGTGCAAGCCACAAAGACCATCCGCGAACAGCTCGGCCCCGGCGAACAGCCCATCGTCGCCCTCACCGCCTATGCATCCAGCGAAGAGCGGGAGCGCTGCCTGGCGGCGGGCATGAACGACTATCTCACCAAGCCCATTGTGCGCGACCGCCTGGCAGAACAGCTGCAACGATGGCTGGCTCCCGCGCCATCGCAGGAACCCGCCACGGCAACACCGGCGCCGGAGTCGGCTGCTCCCGCTCAACCGGAGGCACCGGCACTGGCGGAATCCGTACTGACGGAGCTGCGGGAGCAGATCGGCGACGCCAACCTGAGCACCGTACTGGATCAGTTCGAGGGCGAGGTACAGGCGCGCTGGGACGGCTTCGTGGAGGCCTGCGCCCAGGGTGACCGAAAGGCCCTGATCCGCGAAAGCCACACCCTCTCCAGCACCTGCCGCAGCCTCGGGCTGATCGCCGCGGGGGAGCATTTCAGCGCCCTTGAGGAGCAGCTCCGTTCCGACGGACCGCTGCCCGACAGCGTCGTCACTTCCGAGAGCCTGCTGCAGGCGGGGCTGCGCGGTCTCGGGGAGTTCCGCCGCAACAACTGAGCCCCTTTGAGCTGTATGCCCCGCCCCCTTCAAGGGGCGGGAGCAGCTCTGGTATTGTGCAAAGAACATTCCCAAGAGGTTGTCCCATGCGCAAGCTGCTCTGGATCATTGCCATACCCGTCGTTCTTGTCATCGCCGCCGTGATCATCGTCCCGATGATCCTCGACGAGGAGGCGCTGGTGCGCATCGCATCGGAACAGATCGAAGGCCAGACCGGAGGACAGCTGGCGGTCAATGGAGAGGCGTCGATCTCGATCTTCCCCAAGGCCTCCCTGTCCATGACCGAGGTCACCTTCAGCGTCCCCGAGGATGGCACGCAGATCGACGCCGGCTCCCTCCATGTGGGCGTGGCTCTGATGCCGCTGCTCAGCCGCACCGTTGCCATCGAGAGCATCGCCATCCAGGACCTCACCCTGACCACCGTGGCCGCTGACGAGGAAGTGGCCCGGGCCGGCGAAATCGATACCAGCACCATGAGCAATGCGGAACTCGATGCGTTCTATGCCCTGCGCAAAGAGGCCCGGGTATCCGCGGGCGCGCAGGCCGCCGCCAGCGCCATCGTTGCCCCCCTGGCACTGGAAGTCGGGGACCTGAGCCTGGAAAACATCCGCGTGCTTACCGTCGATGACAGCGGCGAGGTGATCAGCGAACTGCAGCTGCGCCACTTCACCACCAGCGACGTGAACCTCGACGGCCGCCCGTCACCGCTGAGCGCCCACATCGTGATTCCCGATGACAGCGCCCCCATCGACATCGTCGTCGAAGGCAGCATCACCACGGACCTCGAAGCAGAGCAGGTGAGCCTCTCGGACCTGGCCGTCAAGGTCACCGGCGCGACGCCGGACCCCATCACCGTGAATGCCGACGGCGAAGCCGCCCTGAACACCCAGGTCGTCGACCTGCGCATCTCCCTGGCCACGGGCACCCTCAAGGGCCAGGGCGAGCTGCGCTACGCCAGCTTTGAAAGCCCCCAGATTGACGCCACCCTGGACCTCACCGAACTCAATCCGGCGCTGCTCGTTCTGGCGGGACCGGACGCCGCCGAAGCACTGCCAGAAGAAACGGAGGCTGGCGACGGCGATGACACCCTGCCCCTCCATGCCCTGCGAATGATGGATACGCGCGCCAAACTCACCATCGCCAGCGTGGTGCTGGATGCGCATACGCTCGAGGACGTCACTGCCCAGCTGCGCGTGGTCAACGGCATAGCCACGCTGAACCCGGTCAAGGCCAGGGTTCACGGCGGTGACATCAAGTTCAAGGCCGTGCTCAACGGGCACTACAACACCGCCCGGGTGATCACCGAAGGCGACGTCAGCGGGCTGGACGTGAAACAGGCCGTCGCCGCCCTCGCCAGCGGCACCGCCAAGCTGGGATGGAGCCTCAAGGGACAGGGGCGCAGCAGCTCTGAGCTGACCGAGTCCCTCAAGGGGCCCATCAGCTTCATCACCGAAGACATCACCCTCGAAGAGATCGCCCTCGAGAATATGGTCTGCCGCGGCGTCGCTCTGGTGAACCAGGAAGCGCTCAGCGCCGAATTCCCCCAGGACACGACCTTCGACGCCCTGGAGGCCCAAATTCAGCTCGCCGACGGCGTCGCCCGCCTCGACCCCCTCACGGCGAAGCTGCCGTCCCTGGGCCTCGTGGGCAACGGCAACCTGAACATTGCCTCGGGTGACCTGCGCGCCAGCTTCCGCGCCCAGCTCAACCCTGCCCTTGGCGACCTCGACCCCGCCTGCCGCATCAACGAACGCTATGCGGACCTGCGCTGGCCTGTGGAGTGCAAGGGCAATCTGGAGGACGACCCCGCCGGATGGTGTGGTGTGAACACGTCGGAGATCGTGAAGGACCTCGCCGAAGGCGAAGTGAAGCGCAAGGTATCGGAAGAAGCCGGCAAGCTGCTCAACAAGCTCTTCGAGTAACCCACGGCCCGCCGCCGGGGTGTCCCGCAGGTTCCCGCGAACCTGCGGTGTTATACAGGCTGACGCGCGTTAGTTGAGGACCCGGTAACCCCGGCCTCGCAGGCACTGCTTCACGACGCGCACCTTGTCCCGCTCGCCCTCGGAAAGCCCCCGCACCGCACCGGTCACGGCGCCGACACCGGCGCCGCGCGCCGCAGCCTCGGAACTGTCGCCGGCGATGGCACCCACAGCGCCACCCACGGCAGCGCCGGATGCACCGCCCCGCGCGGCCTTCTCTCCCGTGCGCACTTCAGCGGCGTAGCTCTCACACTCCGCCTTGTCCGCTTCGTAGCGCGCCATGTTGACGCCCTTGCGGTCGATGATGATTTCGTCGGTGGTGGTGCAGGCGCCAAGGAAAACGACAGCAGCCAGGGCCGCTGGCAACGAGAATCGATGGGGTAAAACGGGCATGGCTATTCCTCCGCGATGGCAGCCAGGACTTCTACGTCGCCCGGGCCCATATCTGTCTGACTGTCCCAGGGGAAATTTGTTCACCCGCCAACGCGTTCACTCCGCCTCGGCGGCCCAGTCCCGGGCAACGATGGCGCGCACCTGCTCCAGCATCTTCGGCGCATCGAAGACGATGCCATCGCGGATGGAGTAGCGGACCCCGCCGATGCGTTCCGGCTGCCCGGTGTCGGGGTTCAGGCGCTGGTGCCCGGTGCCGTAGAGCAGCTTGAAGTTGGCCAGGGGGTTTTCATCGACGATCACCAGATCCGCTTTCTTGCCGATCTCGACGGTGCCGATCTCCCGGTCCAGGCCCAGCAGCTCCGCGCCATCGAGCGTCGCCGCCTTGACCACCTCGAGGGGATGGAAGCCCGCCTCCTGCAGCAGCTCCAGCTCACGGATGTAGGCGAAGCCGTAGACCTTGTAGATAAACCCCGCGTCGGAGCCGGCCACCACGCGTCCGCCGGCGTTCTTGTAATCGTTCACGAAGGCCATCCAGCGCTGGTAGTTCTGCTTCCAGGCGATCTCGTGCGCCGTGGTCCAGTCGAAGAAGTAGGACCCGTGGATGTCCGGGTTCGCCTCGAAGGCCCGGGCCATGTAGGGCGGCACGTAGTCGTCCATCCAGTCGGCGTTCCGCGCCCGCATGAGGTCCCGGTTGGCCTCGTAGATCGTGAAGGTGGGAGACAGGGTGAAATCCAGGTCCACCAGCTCGGCGATGGTGTTGTTCCAGGTGTCTGACCCGGGCGCGGCCGCCTGCAGCCACAGGCGCCCCGCCTCACCGAAGCGGTCCTGCTCGTTGGCGTAGTTGTAGTCCAGGGGGTAATCCTGGATCACGCGATCCTCGAACATGGCCTCGGGCAGGCCGTACCAGTGCTCCATGCTGTCCAGACCCAGGCGGGCGCTGTCGAGCACGTTGGTCTGCACCACGCTGAGCTGCGCATGGTGATAGGAGGTCTTCATGCCCAGGCGCTGGGCCTCTTCCATCGCCGCGGCGAAGGGTTCGGCGCGGGCGCCGCGGAACTTGACGCCGTCCGCGCCCTTGCGGCGCACCGCCTTCACCCAGGCCCGGGCCTCGTCGGCGCTGGCCGTGGCCGGCGGGAACATGGCGTGGACGCGCAGGCGCGGTGCGCTGATCTCGCCGGCAGCGGCGCGCTCACGGTGCTCCACGGTCCAGTCCAGACCCATCACGGCGCCCACATCGCGCACGGTGGTCACACCGTGGGCCAGCCACAGCTTGAGCACGTATTCGGGGTCCGTGAGCGCCCCCGCCGGCGCATGGGACGGGGTGCCGAGGTGGCCGTGGGCATCCACGAAACCCGGCAGCACGTAGGCGCCATGAACATCCAGCACCTCGGCATCGTCGGGCACGGCCGCCTGGTGGCCGCCGTGGATACGGGCGATGCGGTCGCCGTGGATCTCGATGTCCACGGGGCCGACGGGCGGAGCACCGTTGCCCGTGATCACCATGGCGTTGCGGATCAGAAGACGGTCAAAGGGTCCCCGCGCCTCCTCGCCCCGCGCCGGCGCCCGCCGCGGCGGCGCAATGCCCGTGGCGAGGGCCCCGCTGATGCCCTCTTCCCCCGGCTCCTCGGCTGCGGCCTGCAGAACCGGGGGGGTGGTGGCGCCCAGGGTCAGCAGGACTCCGAGCAACAGGGGGCGCAGGCCGGGGTGTCGGGGGGTGCTCATGGCGGTTTCTCCTGTGACGGGGGACGCACCCCGAGGGGCTATCAGGCGGCGCACAGCGCGCGGCCCAGCGTATCCCGGCCCAGGGTCTCGGTATAGTCCCCCTCCTCCCAGGCCATGGCGCCGCGGATCATCACCGCGCGCACAATCCCCGGGGGACGGTTCACCATCTGGTGATGTTCGAAGAGCTCCCGGTACACGTACTCCCGGGTGTCATTGCAGTCCCAGTCCCGCAGCGCCTCGGGATCCAGGAGCACGATGTCGGCCTGGGCGCCGAGGTCCAGGGTGCCCACATCGATGTTGAAGAACTCCGCGGGCTCCCGCGTGAGGCGCCGCACCATCTTCGCCACGGCGGCCTCGCCGTCGCGCTGGGCGAGGTGCAGGGCCATGAGGTTGCCATCGAAGAACGCCATATTGGTGATGTGGGCGCCGGAATCATTGAAGCCGGGCAGGGCCTGGGGATGCATGAGGTAGTCCATGGTCGCCCGATTCTCCGCATTGGCCACGTCTGCCCAGTAGCGGAAGCCCTTGTCGTAGCGTCGCATCAGGAACAGCATGAAATCCGCGTCGTCCCGGGGGGCGGCGGGGCAGGCCTCGAAGGCTTCGCGCTCCGCGTCGGAGCGCGCGGCGCTGCGATCCCCGTCCATGAAGCGCAGCAGGCGATCACAGACCTGCTGGAAGTTCTCACCGTCCCAGTCCGCCACCGGGGCGCCGTCGAACACCATGCGGTGCAGGTCCCGAATCACCAGGTGATCCGGCATGCCCAGGCGCGCCTTGAAGCTCGCCCAGCCCTTGCCGGTGCGGCCGTGCATCCAGTCCGCGCGGAATTCCTCGACCCACTTGGGGTCGTGCATGAGGGCGTGGCGCCCTTCCACATCGTCGTATTCCAGGGCGATGAGCTGCGCCGTGGAGGGCAGCTCTTCGTACAGGGGGCTGACGATCCCGTCGGACCAGACGCGGAAGTTCGTGCCCAGGGCCTGAAAATGCATGTTGCCCTTGAACAGGCGGGAGTTCATGAGCCTGGCGAAGCCCAGAAAGGCCCGGGTCGCGCGGGGCGCCAGCACCAGCTCCATCGCCGAGAGCGCCGACACCTTGAGGGTCTTGCCGAAGAGGCGACCGCTGGTGAGCAGAAAATACAGCAGCGCCGTGACACGGCTTTCGAGGATCGGCGTGGTCTGCCACACGCGGTCGTGCCTGCGCAGCACCCGCGTGAGGCGCCGCAGCTCGCGGAATGAGGCATGCTGCGTGGGGATGCGCTTGTCCGTATGGGGCTCGTTCGCGAGATAGTGGAAGGGCAGGCCGTCGGTCGACAGGCCGAGATAGCCCTGGGACATGGCCTGGTCCAGGAGTCGCTCCATCTTCTGCAGCTCCGCTTCCGTGGGCTCGCGGCTGATCGCGGCTTCGAGGCCCATGGCCTCGACCCGCAGCATGGAGTGGGGCACGAAGGTCGCCACGTTCGGCCCCAGGGGCATGGTGGCGAAGTGATCCATGTAGGCGGCGGTATCCTCCCAGTCGATGCTGTCCACGCACTTGCGCAACACGGCTTTGGGAATGTTCTCAACCCGCGTGAAGCAGTCCACGATGGGGTCCTGGCCGCTGTCATCCCGCTGGTGACCGAAGCAGGTACCCAGGCTGCAATTGCCGAAGAGCACCGTGGTGGTGCCGTGGCGCACGACCTCCGGCAGGCGGGGATCCAGGTCCACCTCGAGGTCGAGGTGCGTATGGATGTCGAGGAGCCCGGGCATCAGCCACTGGCCCGTGGCATCCACCACGCGGTGCGCGGCGGACGCGGGCAGATCCGTGCCCTTCGCCGCGATGCGGCCGTCGCGCACGGCGATATCGAGCTTCACGGGGGCGTCGCCGCTGCCATCGAAGACCGTGGCATTGCGAAACAGGACGTCCCAGCTGTAGTCTGAGGTGCTGCCCGGACCGGAATTATCGACAAGTTCCACGGTGGTCTCCCTATTCTTATGTCATGCGTGAGCCCGAAAGGGTAACCACGCGCAGCAGGCAAGCCAAGTAATGAACGCGTTTATTCCCCCGATACCCTTCGACAACAGCTACGCCGCGCTGGGCGAGCCCCTGAGCGTGGCGCAGGAACCCACGCCGGTGAAGGCCGCGCAGCTGATCCGGGGCAACCGGGAGCTGGCCAGGTCCCTGGGTATCGACGAGCGCTGGCTCGATGCGAGCCACGCGGACATCTGGGCCGGGAACACCCTACCCGACGGCTCCCACCCCGTGGCCGCCGCCTATGCCGGGCACCAGTTCGGCCAGTTCAATCCCCAGCTGGGGGACGGGCGCGCCGTGCTCCTGGGAGAGGTGGTGAGTCCCGACGGCAGGCGCTTCGACCTGCAGCTCAAGGGCAGTGGCCGCACCCCCTGGTCCCGGGGCGGCGACGGACGCTCCCCCCTGGGCCCGGTGCTGCGGGAGTATCTGGTCAGCGAGTCCATGGCGGCCATGGGTGTGCCCACCACCCGGGCCCTGGCCGCCGTGACCACGGGCGAGTCGGTGGTCCGCGATGGCCTGGAGCCGGGCGCGGTGCTGACCCGGGTCGCCTCCAGCCACCTGCGCGTGGGCACCATGGAGTACTTCGCCGCCCGCGAGGATCGCCAGTCCCTGCAGCGCATCGTGGACTACGCCCTGGAGCGCCACTTCCCCGAACGCCGCAGCCGGGAGAATCCGGCGCTGGAGCTGCTCCAGGCCGTGATCGAGGCCCAGGCAAGGCTGATCGCCCACTGGCAGCTGCTGGGCTTTGTGCACGGCGTGATGAACACGGACAACATGCTGCTGTGCGGCGAGACCGTGGACTACGGCCCCTGCGCCTTCATGGAGAGCTACCGCGCCGATACCGTCTTCAGCTCCATCGACCACCAGAGCCGCTACGCCTACCGCAACCAGCCGGGCATCGCGCACTGGAACCTCGCGCGCCTGGCGGAGGCGCTCCTGCCCCTCATCGACGAGGATACGGACAGCGCCGTAGCCCAGGCGAAGGACGCCATCCAGCGTTTTCCCGCGGCGTTTGGCAGTGCGCACAGCACGGGGGTCGCCGCCAAGCTGGGCCTTGAGGTGCTCACGGAAGGCGAACTGGACCTGGCCAATGATCTGTTCGCGGCGCTGGAGGAAGACGGTGCGGACTTCACCCTGGCGTTCCGCTTCCTCGCCGACGAGGCGAACCCCGGCGGGGCGGGGAGCGGCGCGGGAGCGCTGTTTGAACCCGGCGCAGAGCTGCTCGCGTGGCTGCCCCGCTGGCAACAGCGGCTGGGGGACGAGGCCGGCGACGCGGCGGCGCGGCAGCAGCGCATGTTCGCCGCCAGCCCCGCTTTCATTCCCCGCAATCACCTGGTGCAGGCGGCGATTACCGATGGGGACGGCGGCGACTTCGACCTGTTCCATCGCCTGGTGGAACGCCTGGCGGCGCCCCATTCCTGGGATTCCGCGGACCGGGACCTCGCACTGCCTGCGGCACCCGAAGAGCGGGTGCTGCGCACCTTCTGCGGCACCTGAGCGATGTCCGGGACCCTGCGGTGGTCCCTGTCCCCCCTACCCCCGGTGCACCCGGGCCGCGTCAGCCCAGACCCCCCCGGGTCAAACCCTCGGGATCGAGGAGCTCCTCAAGCTTCGCGCGCTCCATGCCCGTCTCTTCTTCGGCGACGTCGATGATCGGACGCCCCGAGGCATAGGCCTTTTTCGCGATCGCCGCCGCCTGGCGGTAGCCGATCACCGGATTCAGGGCGGTCACCAGGATCGGGTTTCGCGCCAGACTCTCGTCCACGCGCTCCGTGTTCACCGTGAAGCCCTCGATGGCCCGCTCCGCGAGGGTCTCCATGGCGCCGGTGAGCAACGCAATGCTCTCGAGGCTGACCTGCGCCACCAGGGGCAGCATCACGTTCAGCTCGAAGTTGCCCGACTGCCCCGCCATGGTGATGGTCACGTCGTTGCCGATCACCCGGGCGCAGACCATGGCCACGGCCTCGGGGATCACGGGGTTCACCTTGCCGGGCATGATGGACGAACCCGGCTGCAACGCGGGCAGGGCGATCTCGCCGATGCCCGCCAGGGGACCCGAATTCATCCAGCGCAGATCGTTGGCGATCTTCGTCAGGGCCACCGCCAGCACGCGCAGCTGCCCCGACAGCGCCACCACCCCGTCCTGGCTGCTCATCAGGTGGAAGGGACTGGGTGTGGCAAGGAACGACTCGCCGCTCTCGTCGCTCAACGCCGCGACCAGGCGCGAGGCGAACTCCGGGTGCGTGTTGACCCCCGTGCCGACGGCGGTGCCGCCGATCGCCAGGACTCGCAGATCTTCCAGGGCCCCGGAGATGCGCCGGGAGCAATCCTCGAGCTGGGCGCTCCAGCTACCCAGGGACTGGTCGAAGCGCAGGGGCATGGCATCCATCAGGTGCGTGCGCCCGGTTTTGCTGATGCCCCCAAGGCTGTCGGCCTTGCGCCGGATCACGGACGCGAGCCGCTCCAGCGCCGGCAGCAGCTGCTGTCGACCCGCCAGCACGGTACTGACATGGATCGCGCTGGGAATCACGTCGTTACTGCTCTGGCCGAAGTTCACGTGGTCGTTGGGATGGACCTCGACGCCCGAGGCCAGCGTCGCGGAGCGCGCAATCACCTCGTTGGCGTTCATGTTGCTGCTGGTGCCGGAACCGGTCTGGTACACGTCCACGGGGAACTGTTCCATCAGCTGCCCGTCGCCGCGCAGCGTCTGCACCGCCGCGACGATGGCCTGGGCCACATCGCCATCGATGCACCCGAGGTGGGCGTTCACTCCGGCGGCAGCCCCCTTGATCGCCAGCAGGGCCTGCACGAAGGCCTGGGGCATGACCTGGCCGCTGATGGGGAAATTGTCCACGGCGCGCTGGGTCTGGGGGCCGTACAGCGCGTCGCGGGGAATCTGCACCTCGCCCATGCTGTCGCTTTCGGTGCGCGTGGGGCTGTCGGGACGATTGGCGCTGGGCATGGTGTTGCTCTCCGGATCGGGGAATGCGCTCTCTACTATGCGCCGTCGCCGTAAAAATTTCATCGCCGCGGCGTCGCCGCTGGGACGGGATTGACGACCTCCGTATAATTGGTGCCCTACCCTCCCCAAGGCGCCTGTTGTGAGCATCGAATTCTTCGGCAAGACCCTGTCCGGTCCCTTCACCATCCCCTCGGGCATCGTCACGACGGCGCCGTCCATCATCCAGTATTTTCTGGACGAGGTGCCCCAGGTCGGCGTGATCACCACCAAGAGCATCGGCGTTGCGCCCCGGGCGGGGAACCGCGAGCCCGTGTACTCCCAGTACGCCCCGGGCTGCTTCGTGAACGCCGTGGGCCTCACCAACCCCGGCGCGGAAGCGGCCCTCGCGGGCCTGCAGGAGCTGGAGGTGCCCGACGACCGTTTTCTGCTCACCTCCATCTTCGGCGGCAGCGTCGAGGAGTTTGTGCAGGTGGCGCGCATTCTCGCGCCCGTGTCCGACGGCCTGGAACTCAACCTGTCCTGCCCCCACGCCAGCGGCTACGGCATGGCCATGGGTCAGGACCCGGAGATGGTCGGCGCCATCGTCGCGGCGGTGAAAGCGGCGGTGGACATACCGGTGATTCCCAAGCTCACTCCCAACACCCCGGACATCGGCGCCATCGCCAAGGCTGCGGTGGAGGCCGGCGCCGACGGTATCTGCGCGATCAATACCGTGGGGCCGGGCTACACCCTGGCCCACGGGGAGCCCGTGCTGTCCAACGGCGTCGGCGGCATGTCCGGCAAGGGCGTGCTGCCCATCGCGCTCAAGTGCATTCGTGAGATCCGCGCGGTGACGGAGCTGCCCATCATCGGCTGCGGTGGCTTCTCGGGCGCCGCCGACGTGGACGCCGCGATGGAAGCCGGTGCGGATGTCGTGGGCATCGGCTCGGTGCTCACGGGCCTGAACAGCGACGAGATCGGTCGCTACTTCGAACTGCTGGAGCTCGATCTGGACCGCGACTCGGAGCACGCCGAGAACATGGTGCGCTACGACATCGACATGCGTTTCACGCCCGTCACCCTCGAAAGCAATGAGCGCGTCTGCGACGATATCGCCATCCTCACCTTCGATCGCCCCATCAACATCCAGGCGGGGGAATTCATCTACCTGTGGATCCCCGGTCTGGGCGAGAAGCCGTTCTCGGCATTGCTGGACGACCCCTTCACCCTGGTGGTCATCGACGTGGGCCAGTTCACCCATGCGCTGATGGACCTGCCCCCCGGCACGGAGGCCTACGTGCGCGGTCCCCACGGGGTTCCCGTGGCTCCCCCCGAGGGTGCGCGGATCATGGCCGTGGCCGGCGGCACGGGCCTGGCGGCGGTGTATCAGATCGCCCGGGACTTCGGCAACGCCGAGATCTTCGCCGGCGCCCGCAGCGAAGAGCGGTTGTATTTTCTGGACGGCTGCGCCGAAGTGGCGCAGCTGCACGTGGCCACGGACGACGGTAGCCGCGGCTACGCGGGGCGCGTCACGGACCTGCTGCGGGAGCGCCTTCAGAGCCTTTCGCCCGCGGAGCTGGACACCCTCGCGTTCTACAACTGCGGTCCCGAGCCGATGGTGCGCGCCGCCATCGCAGTGCAGCGGGAGTTCGTCGGCGAAGAGCAGATCTTCAGCGCCGTGGACTACCTCACCAAGTGCGGCGTGGGCGTCTGCGGCGCCTGTGCGACGCCCGATGGGCGCCGCATCTGCGTGGACGGTCCGTTCCTGAGCGACCTCGATCCCTGACTTCCCCCGGGGGCGAACTCACTCCCCCATCGCTGCGAGCGTCGAGAACAGGATGATGCTCGTGGCAACCACCGCGAGCGCGGTGACCACCGCCGGATGGAATGCCATCGCCAGGGGCACCCGACTCTCATCCTCCGAACCCTGGGCCGTGAGCCAGATCATGGGCACCGCCAGCGCGATGCCGAGCATCTCGATGGCCACCAGGGGGCGGGACATGGGCGTGGGCGTAGGCGGAAACCAGCCCAGCAGATCCACGCCATAGACCAGCAGATAGGTGACCCCGGCGCCGAACACCAGCATCGGCGCACGGGCGACGCCGCGCAGGATCATCACCGCGAGCAGGAAGCTGCCCAGTCCCAGTGCCGTCAGCAGAACGTTGAACAGGAGCAGCAGCGCCGGAGCGATGTGGGAGAAGTCCCGGTTCTCGATGGGACCACCGGGAACCAGGGACGAGAGGGCGAGGCCGGAGCACAGGAGCAGCACTCCCAGGGTCCAGCGTTGGCGACGGGGATCCACCACCGCCCCCTCAGGAATCGAGCAGCTCAAGGGCCGCCTCGATTCCCGTATCCACTTCTTCGGCGCGCGCCTCGGGCAGGAACTGGGGCACCTCCACATCCACGGGGATGCCCTCGCCCTCAAACTCTTCGCCCACGGGCGTCACATAGAACTCGTTCGCCAGGGATGCACTCCAGCCGTTGGTCAGACGCTTGTCGAGCTGGTCCGACAGACCGCCCTGGGTTGCCTCCCCCAGCACCACAACCTGGGGCAACTCGCGCATCGCCAGGGTGAAGACTTCGGCGGCGGAGGCGGTGGTCGCGCTGGTCAGGAGAATGACGGGGCCCAGGTACTGCACGCTGCCCCGGGGGCTCAGGTACACATCCACCGCCTCCGTGCGCCCAGATCCCAGGCGCGCCTGCTTGCGGTAGGCCAGGGTTTCATTGGCGGCGAAGCGGCTGGCGATGGCCAGACTGAGAAAGTCCTTGCCGCCGCCATTGCGCCGCACATCGACAATCAACGCCTGCACATCCTGCAGATCCTCCAGGGCGTCATCCAGCGCCGCCTCTAGGGCGGCGAGGTCGTCCCCGTTGTCCTCGGGGTCACCGAAACCGATCATGGCATCGATGGCGAGATAGCCCAGGCCCTGGTTTTCGAACCAGGTGATCTGGTCGTTCGCCGCCTGGTGAATCGCCCCGGGCCCCGGTGCGTAGGACAGGGTCACCTCGCGATCCCGGGCGATCTGCGCCTCGATGTAGGCGTTCATTTCGGCGGCCTGGGCGTTGCTCACCGGCAGGGACAGCCCCGCGTCATCCAGCCACTCGTTCGCCAGCACGTAGGGCAGGGAAGGCTTGTTCAGCACCTTGATCACCCCGAGGTCACTCTCGACGGTGAGGTGAATGTCGGCCAGGGGTTCGGCGATCTGATAGAGCGCTTCCAGCAGTGCTTCGTCGCTGCTGTTAGCCGAAATCATCGATGCCTGAGCGGCGTAGAGGTCCGCTGCCGGAATACCCCGGAGCTCCGGATAGATCGCGTACTCCTCGAGAATCTGGGCGAACAGTTGCAGATCCCGGGCGGCGTCGCGCTCATACCCGCTGTCCCCCTGCGCCGGGGTCACGCCGTCTTCGCAGCTGGGCGGCAGGGCCTCGGTGGGCGCAAACACAACACCCGGCGCAGAAAACGACTCCGTCCCGGCGCCGCCGTATTCCTCGAGGCTGTCACCGGCGAGGCGGTAGAAGTCTTCGATATCGTCCGTGTCCACACCGCTCGCCGACAGAAAGGCCACGCAGAAGTCCGTGGTGTAGTCGAGGAGACGCAGGCTGTTGCTGCCGATGTCCAGCACCTTGCCATAGCCTTCGGCGATCCACAGCCCCTGGTAGGTGCTGGCGATGGCCGAGGACCCGGAGTTGCCGCCTCCGGAGTTTGAGCTGGTACCGCCACCGCCGCCACTACAGGCGCTGAGCATGGCGCCGAGCGTGAGCACGGCAAGGGGTTTGTATTTGAATGTTGGCATGGTGAGTCTCCCGTCGTTGTTCGGGGGCGCCGCCGGACTGCGTTGGGGTTCCGGCAATGGCGCCCTTCGTTTTGCATCGCGGCCAGTTTCGCCAGCGGGAGAGGCACCGTCGTCCGGACCTGAAAGATCACACTGTTCGGTCCCCGGGAGGGAGTGCGGACCTACACGCAAGAACCCGGAAGAATCAGGAATAGTTAGTTAAATCAGAAGCTTGGGAAAAGAGTCGGGAAACCTCGGGCAACCCGGGTCAGGCCGCCGCTGCGGACGCCATCTGCTTGCGATAGGCGCCGGGGGTCATGTTCTGATGCTTGCGGAATGCGGCATAGAACGCGGACTTGCTGTTGAAGCCCGCATCCATGGCAACGTCAAGAATCGTTGCCTTCTGGTCCGCGAGGGCAGGCAGGGCGTGCTTCACGCGATAGCCGTTCACCAGGTCAAAGAAGTTCTGCCCCGTCTGCTGATTGATCGCCTGGGACAGGTAGTTGGTCGAGACCGACAGCTCCCCGGCGAGCTCCGCCAGGGACAGGTCCGGGCGCAGGTATGGTTGCTCCCGGGCCATGACGGTCCGAAGCTCCTCCACCAGAGCCCTGGCGAGATCCGGCGAGAGCGCAGAGCGGGCGTACTTCGCGGCTTCCGGCGCGGTCGCGGGGGCTGCATCGGCCACGGCGTCTGCGTGGGAGCCCTGCGCCCCGGACAGATCCGGCTTCCCCGTCTCTCCCGCATCGCGAAACAGCACCATGGGCTGGCGCAACCCCATCCAGCCCAGGGCGTAGATGAGCACCACCATGCTCAGGGCCAGCGCCGTATCCAGCGATTCCCGTCCCGACAGGAGATCCGCACTGAAAAATTCCTCGGCGATCCAGATACCGTAAACCACGCAGGTTATGAGCAGCAGGTTGCGCAACCAGTCGAGGCTGACCTTCTCGAGATAGGAGAAGGAGTCCAGCACGCGGCGTCTATGACGGCGGACCAGGCGCAGGCTCAACAGCAGGAACAGGGACAGGTGCGCAATGGTGACCAGGAGCTCGACATCCCCCAGCACCAGACGCCATATGTTGAAGAACGGCGGCAGCCCCGTCTCATTCAGCAGCACCGCGTACTGCATCTGCGGTGCGATCCACAGGAGCGGCCAGGTCACGCAGCAATGGATGAACGGTGGCAGCCAGAGTACCCAGAGCATCGTCGTGCTCAGCGGCCTGCCGGGCTCTGTAATCTCGAGGCAGTACAGATAGATGAGCACGCCGTAGAGGAACTCCTTGGGCCACAGCAGCGTGCGCAGCCAGACGTATTGCGGGGTCAGCCCCAGCGTGTCGAGCACGTAGTCC
This sequence comes from uncultured Halieaceae bacterium, assembly GCA_963973805.1. Taxonomy (GTDB): domain Bacteria; phylum Pseudomonadota; class Gammaproteobacteria; order Pseudomonadales; family Halieaceae; genus Congregibacter. The sequence continues at coordinate 15,326 of CAXBBA010000001.1, forward strand.
GTGAGCGCCGCAGAGAACACCAGCATGTAGAAGGCCAGGTAGCGGTTGGCACGGCGATTCCCGCCCTTGCTGTTGAGCAGGGCGACCGCCAGGAACACGCCCTGGGCGGCACCGAGAAGAAACAGTATGGGCAGCAGGTCCATCATCGGGGACGGATTATGCCGGAAACGGCCCTCGCGGGCCGCTTCCAACAGACTGGGTCAGGCCAGCGCCTGCTCTTTCACCGGCAGGTGACGGATCCGTTTGCCCGTCGCCGCGTACACGGCATTGAGCACCGCCGGGGCGGCGACGGAGATCGTCGGCTCCCCTACCCCGCCCCAGAAGCCACCGCTGGGCATGACCGTGGACTCCACCTCGGGCATCTGCGCCAGCTTCATTGAGGGATAGGTGTCGAAGTGCTCTTCGACGACGGCGCCATCCTTGACGGTCATCTCCTGATAGAGCGCGCCGGAGAGGCCGTAGACAAAGGAGCCGAAGATCTGCGCCTCGATCTGCTGGGGGTTGACCGCGTAGCCCGGGTCCGTGGCCGCCCAGATCTTGTGCATGGTGAGCTCGCCATCGACCACGCTGACCTCGGCGCAGGCGGCGACGAAGCTGCCGAAGGACTTGCACACGGCAAGTCCCAGGCCATGGCCCTCGGCCATCTCGCGACCCCAACCGGCTTTCTCGGCCACCGTGTCGAGCACCGCGCGGGCCTTGGGCTGGCCCTTGAGCAGGCCGCGGCGAAACTCCAGGGGGTCCTTATCGGCGGCCCGGGCCACCTCGTCCAGGAAACTCTCCATGTAAAAAACGTTCTGGTTAGCGTTCACCCCGCGCCAGAATCCCGGCCGCAGGTGGATGTTGCGCATCGCGTGGTCCACCAGCAGATTGGGCACGTCGTAGACGGTCATATGGTCCCCGGCGGGGTCCTCACCATCCGGTCCCAGGGACTGGAAGACAAAGGGATCGAGAGTCTCGGCCTGCAGCGCGGGGCGCAGGGAAGCGAGGATGGAAATCCCCGAGATGCGGATATGCAACGCATCCAGTTCACCGTCATCCGTGAGGGACGCCGTCATGCGCGCATGGGTGAGGGGGTGGTAATAGCCCCGGCGCTGGTCCTCCTCGCGGCTGTAGAGCAGCTTGATATGGGTGCCGGGGAACTGGCGGGCGATCTGCACCGCCTGGGTGGCGTAGTCGTGCATGCCCCGGCGACCGAACCCGCCGCCGAGAATCACCTTGTGCACATCGCACTGTTCCGGGAAGAGTTCCGCGGCCTTGGCCACGGCCTCGAGGGCGGCCTCGCCATTCTGCGTGGGCACCCAGGCTTCGCAGCGCTCTTCGGTCCAGATCGCCGTGGTATTCATCGGCTCCATGGGCGCGTGGCTCTGCAGGGGAAAACGGTAGTCAGCGGTGACCGTGCGCTTGGCAGCCGTGAGCGCCGCCGGCGCGTCGCCCTTTTCATTGCCCACGAAGACCCGGTCGTCCGTGGCGGACAGGCCCTCGATCATCATCTCGGCGATGCTCTCGCTGCTCACGGCGCCCGCGGCACCCGTTTCCCACTCCACATCGACAGTGTCGAGGGCGGTCTTGGCCTGCCACCAGCTGTCGGCCACAACGGCGACGGCGTCTTCACCCACCTCCACCACCTTGTGCACGCCGGGCATTTTTTCGGCCTTGCTCGCGTCCACGCGCTTGCGCGTACCGCCGTGCACGGGGCAGGCATGGATGGCGGCGTAGAGCATGCCGGGGAATTTCAGGTCCGCGCCGTAGCGCAGGCTGCCATCGACTTTTTCGCGTGTATCCAGGCGCGCCTTGGGCTGGCCCGCCACGCGCCAGTCCTTCGGGTCCTTCAGGGGCACGCTCTCGGGCACAGGCAGCGTCGCGGCAGTGGCGGCCACAGCGCCGAAGGTGAGGGTGCGGCCACTGGGACGGTGCGTGATGACGCTGTCCCGGGCGAAGCACTCATCGGCATCCACTTTCCATTGCTGTGCCGCAGCGGCGATAAGCATTTGCCGTGCGGCGGCTCCTCCTTCACGAACATACTGGTGGCTGCCGCGGACGCCCCAGCTGCCGCCGGTCGCGAAACTGCCCCAGGGCCGCTCCCGCGCCAGACTCTCGCCGGGCGTGGGGAACTCCCACTGAACCTTGTCCCAATCACACTCCAGCTCTTCGGCGACCAGCTGCGCGAGCCCCGTCAGCGTGCCCTGCCCCATCTCGGAGCGGGCGATGCGGATCGTCACCGAATCGTCGTCATTCACCACAACCCAGGCATTGATCTCGGGCGGCAGGTCATCGGCGTGGGCCTGGCTGGCGAAGGGAATTTTCATGGCGAGCATAAAGCCCGCGCCCGTGGCCGCTGTTCCCGCGAGGAAACCGCGGCGACTGATGCGAACAACTTCTGCGCTCATGCCTGCTCTCCTTTGGCGGCGATCTTCGCCGCACGATGGATGCCTTCGCGAACCCGCGGCAGGGTGCCGCAGCGACAGATGTTGGTGATGTTGCGGTCGATGTCTTCGTCGGAGGGATTGGGGTTGTTCCCCAGCAGCGCCGCCGAGGCCATGATCATGCCGGGCTGGCAGTAGCCACATTGGGGCGTGTCCAGTTCCACCCAGGCCTGCTGCACCGGATGGCTCGCATCCGTGGACAGGCCTTCGATGGTGGTGATCTGCTGTCCTTCCGCCGCGCTGGCGGGCAGTACACAGGAGCGCACCGCATTGCCGTTCAAGTGCACGGTGCAGGCGCCGCAGCTCGCGATGCCGCAACCGTACTTGGTGCCGGTGAGATCCAGATGGTCGCGAAGTACCCAGAGCAGCGGCGTGGAAGGATCCACGTCCACCTCATGGGTGTCGCCGTTAATCATGAGTTTGAGCATGGCAAGTCACCTCGGATATGGAAGCACCGAGTATAGCCACCCTGTGTTGCAAGACCAGCGCTGCGACGAACCTCGATACCGGCCCGTCGCAGCGGGGCCTCGTCTCAGCGCAGGCCCGCGTTGATGCTGTCGAGGAAGCGGGACCCCGGACAGAGTTCCTTCTCGGTGAGCGTATTCAGGGGCTGGCGCGTCGTGCCCAGCACGTCGTGGAGATCCTGGCTGTCGCGATCCACGAACAGCAGCCCCGTGAGGAGGCGGCCCTCGTCACTGTGATGGGCGATGGCCTGCAGCGCTTCCTGGCGGTTCTCGATGTTGTAGTCGTCCGCAGCCTTGTGCAGGCGCACCACGGAACCGTCGTGGAGGCAGACTTCCTGGGTCGTGCCTTCGTCGTAGCTGGTGGTGATCTCCTTGCGCACGGGGACGAAGTCCAGGGGCATGGCATCGTTCGCCTCGCGGACATGCGCGTAGCTCTTGGTTGACCCCTGGTGGTTGTTGAAGGTCACGCAGGGCGACACCACATCCAGAAGGGCAAAGCCGCGGTGGCTGATCGCCGCCTTGATCAGGGGCACCAGCTGCGCCTTGTCGCCGGAGAAACTGCGACCGACAAACGTGGCGCCGACTTCGATGGCTACGCGCACCAGGTCGATGGGCGTGTACATGTTCACATCGCCCTTCTTGCTCACGGAATCCCGATCCATGGTGGCGGAGTCCTGCCCCTTGGTCAGGCCATAGCAACCGTTGTTCTCGCAGATGTAGGCCATGTTCAGGTTGCGCCGCGACACGTGGGCGAACTGCCCCATGCCAATGGACGCGGAGTCGCCATCGCCGGAAACGCCGATGTAGATCAGATCCCGATTCGCCAGATTGGCGCCCGTTGCCACCGACGGCATGCGTCCGTGCACGCTGTTGAAGCTGTGGGAGCCGCTGAGGAAATACGCGGGGGTCTTGGACGAGCAGCCGATGCCCGACAGCTTCGCCACGCGGTGGGGCTCGATGTTCATCTCGAAGCAGGCATCGATGATTGCCGCCGAGATGGAGTCGTGGCCGCAGCCCGCGCACAGCGTCGACAGGCCGCCTTCGTAGTATTGCCGCGAGTAACCCAGGTCGTTCGTGGGCGAGTCGGGGTGGCGGAAATTCGGTCTCACATAGGTCATGACTGCAGCTCCTTAAGCGCCGGGTCATCCATCAGGTTCACCACATCTGCGCCCTTGATGTAATCACGCATGATCCGGGCAATCTTGCGGGCCGTGACCGGCAGGCCGTCGTATTCAAGCACCGACACCAGCTTGGACTTGGCATCGACAGCGGTTTCGTTCAGCAGCAGGCGACGCATCTGGCCGTCGCGGTTCTGCTCGATCACAAAGATTCGCTCGTGGTCGCGAATAAAGTCCTCGACCTTGTCGCTGAAGGGGAAGGAGCGGATACGGCAGGTATCCAGGGCGATGCCCTCCTTCTCGAGGATCTCCACCGCCTCGTAGGACGGTGACGCGGTGGTGCCAAAGAACATCACACCGTAGTCCGTGCGCTCCTCGGCGTTCTTGATCTTGGCCTCGGGCACCAGGGTCTTGGCGGTCTCGAACTTCTTCAGCAGACGATCCATGTTGCGCACGTAGGCATCGCCGTCTTCCGTGTACGCCGCGTATTCATCCTTGGAGGAACCGCGGGTGAAGTAGGCACCCTTGCCGGCGTGGGCCCCGGGATAGGTGCGATAGGGAATGCCGTCGTCGTCCACATCGAGGTAGCGACCGAAGCGCTCTTCCATGGCCTCGAG
>CAXBBA010000002.1:0-19179 GCA_963973805.1 uncultured Halieaceae bacterium
GGGGAGCTCCGCCATCACCGGGGACAAGAAAACGAGGAACGACTATCGCCGCGGCAAATACCAGCAGGGCGATGACCAGGATGATATCCAGCTTGCCGCCAGTATTTGCGGTAAGACTGTCTCCCGCGGCGACATCTTCGGTCCGCTTGATGCCGTCCGCAGTGAGCTCGAACGCCCACGCAAAGATGAGGGCAATGGGAAAACCGATCGCCAGAATCGACACCACAAAACCATCGAACCAGGCGGGCAGGCCCACCGCTTCTTCGAGGGACGCACCGACCTGCACCAGCAGCCAGCCAACTACGGCATAGACGCCCGCCACGCGAAAGACGTTGCGCCGTTTCAACTCACCGAGAAAACTCACTTTGCGCGCCCGAGAAAGGTTTAGTTCCGAAGATAGCGCATCCGGCAATATAGAACTATAGCGGGCATTGCAGGCACTGACGTGAATTGCCATCCGCGAGCCCCGCAAGACGGAGCCCGGCAAGACCTGGGCAATTCAATCCAGATACAGGTCGCGAAGCTTCGCCTGCTGGTCCTGAGACATCCCCAGCTCTTCCCGGGCAAAGGCCGCCACACTGCCATAGCGCTCTTCAATGGCATCCAGAGCGAATACGATGAATGGCACACCGTCCCCGGTAACCAGGGGATTCGGACGAGACATGTCACTGCCGGCGCCGTAGTGGAGCATCATGGCCGCAAACTCATTCGTCTTCGCGGCCTCTTCCAGATCGACGTTGCCCGCCTCGAGCCCGGGTCGACGGAAATCCGTGGAAAGCAGGTAGTCCTCGATGACCAGCTCCCGATCCACGCCCAGAAGCGTGAGCACGATGGCACTGGCGATCCCGGTTCTGTCCTGGCCCGCGGAACAGTTCACGACCACCGGTGTGCGCTCGTTCAAAAGTGCGTCGAAATACAGCCCAAGCTGCGGTTTGATCATCTCCGCCAAAAAGGGATACATGCGACTGTAGTCCCGCTGGGACTGAGCACCTTCCTCTTTCTCGGCGGCCTGCTTCATCAGCGCCACCATGGAGTAATCATGATAGCGGTCCTCGAGGTCAGCCACGGCGATCCAGGGGTTCGGGTACAGGTCCCGTTCTTCCCGCGAGCGCAGATCCACCACAGCCTGAAAGCCGAACTGGCCAAGGTACTCGATATCCCGCTCCGTTAGCCCCGTCATCGCCCCCGATCGGAACAGCAGACCTCGCTTCACGGCATGGCCGTCGCTGGTGGGATAACCGCCCAGGTCACGAAAGTTGGATCCACCCTCCAGAGGCAACAGACGGCGGTAGGACATGAGCAATGCCTGGCTGTCGGCACTGGCTGCCTCGCGCGCCGGATCCTGCCCCTTCCCAAGGGCGGTGAGCGACAAGGCTGAAAGCAGAATTGCGACAACAGCGACTTGAATACGATTCATGGGAGCTCCCCTGATGTGGACGGAGGCTGCGTCGAACCCTGAAGGAGTCCGACGCAGCGGTTATCGACCCGGTGCTATCAATAGTTGATGCGGATTCCGAGGAGATAGTGAAAACCGTAGCTTTCCGCCTGGTTGATCGTTCCGTTTCCGGCATAGCGAACGTCGGTTTCGTCGGTCAGGTTATTGAAACTGGCGTAGATCGTGGCTTCTGCACCAGACAGTTCAACGGGCAGGGTGTAGTTGATCTGCGCATCCAGGCGCTCCATCTCTCCCCAGTACTCTTCCGGATCCTCGATCGGCGAGATCCACTCGTCACGCCAGCTATAGTTCAGGCGCACCGAAACGCCGTAGTCTTCGTAGAACAACGCGGCGTTGTAGATCATGTCCGAAGTGCCCGGAAGGCCCACGGTCTCGCCGTTTTGCCGGGTAAACTCTGAATCCGCGAAGGTGATGTTTGCGCTGACACCGAGGCCCGGCAGGAGCGCGTCGGCAAAGTACACCGCATTGAGCTCCAGTCCCGAGAACTCACCGTCGTCGCCGTTGAGGTAGCCGATGTAGGTGTATTCCTCACCGGCGAGCCCCGCATCAAAGTTGCCTCCATCGACGAGCGCTGCATCGGCGTAGATAACATTGTCTACGATCCGGTAGAAGTAGGCCGCAGACAGCACACCACCACTCTCAAGGTAGTATTCGAGGGACACATCGACGCCGTAAGATTCTTCGGCCTCGAGCGTAGGATTACCACCGCTTATCTCACCTTCTATGGGGTCCACAACGGCGGAAGCCCGCCATTCGTTGTACGTCGGCCTGTTCACACCGGAGCTGGCAGATACGCGCAGGCGCAGCGACTCCGAAAAGTCATAGTTCAGGTGCGCGTTGGGCAACCAGTTCGTGAAATCATCGCTGTAGACAAATCCGTCTGTTCCCGCGTTGTCGACATCGGTCTGCTCCACGCGCAGGCCAAACACCAGGCTTCCCCAATCGAAGTCTCGTGTGTACATGCCGTAGAGGGCGAGGATATTTTCATCGATGCTGATCTGGTTTTCCGGTGAAACGGTGTCGGAAGGATAGAGCCCGCTGGCGCGCCAGGCGGCATTCAGTCCATCGTTATCGTAGTAGGTTCCACCAATGCTGTTGGTGGTGTTCGATTCCCAGAGGCGACCTGTATTGAAGTCGTTGATCTGAACATCTGAAGGGAAGGCGGTCAATGCCTGTTCCAGAGCGCCACCAATCGCCTCTCGCTGATCGTACTGAAAACCAAACTCCAGGACGTCGCCGCTATTCAGCTCGCGGCTCACGTCGAGCTTGTACTTGTTGATTTCCTGATCGAGGGGATTCAGCACAGCGATCCCCAAGGTGGCCAGAAAAACGGCGTCTGCGGGGTCTGCAGTTGCTCCCGGGACCAGCGGCGAGCTGAGGAACAGCGTGGGATCAGTCTCGTTGCTGAAATCGTAGTCGGCAAAGAACGGAATGGGGCCAGCTTCGGTCAGCGCAGCAAATCCCGCGGTTTCATAGGCCAGGGGTATATCCTGGAGAAACTCCGTCTCGGTGTAGTTGTAGGCCGCCTTGATGTCGAAGCCAGCCACGGTGAAGTCCGCGCCGAAGGTGTTGGTGAACGTACTGTTTTCGTAGGTGCCATCAGAAAGCACGCGACTAACGGACACCGGCGCCTGCTCTCCTTCAAGCCCCGGCTGGGGATCGAGAAAGTCAAAGATGAACTGGTTGCGCGCTTCCTCGTCGATGAACTCCGAATACAGCGTCGAGACAAATACCCGGGACAAGGCACCGTCACCGCGATACTCGAGCGTGCCCCCGTAGGCCTCGTCGGAACGCTCGACCACATAATTCCGAAAATCCGTCGCGACCGGTATCGGCGTACCGTCTTCTCCACGATCAAACTCAAACTCCCGGTTGTCGGTGATCTGCTCCCGACTGTTGCGCGAGTAGTAACCGATGGCACCCCAGTTCTCACCAGACCAGCTAAGTCGCAGCGCGTTTCGTTCGACATCGCCACCCCCGAGATCCTGTTCTCCCAGGCCGACATCGACCGCGGCGCCGAAGCCCTCCTTGTCGAAGGGACTGTGAGTTTCAATATTGACGAAGCCCGACACAGCCTCACCGGGCATATTGGCGAGAACCGCCTTGTTAACCGTGAGCTGGCGAGTAATAACTGCAGGAAACGCGTCGAAGCGGGGGATACGCCCATTCTCCGCCCCGGGAACATCTATACCGTCGAATGCTATCGCGGTGTACCGAAACGGAGCGCCACGGAGGTTCACGTACCGCGCCTGCCCCTGATCGCGCTCGATGGCGATACCCGGAATCCGGGCCAGGGAGTCCGCGAGGTTCTGATCAGGAAAGCGGCCGATGGAGTCCGCTGAGATCGCATCCAGCACATTCACGGATTCCTGTTTCGTCAGGATCGCCGACGCCTCCGACTGCTTGATCGGCGTAGCAAAAACCGCGACCTCTTCCAGCGGCGGGGAGCTCTGAGCGTTGGCGCCAGCTGTGAACAGGGTAGAGGTCGCGGTGACGACGGCGAACGGCAGTGCTCTACGGGGAAATTTCATTTTAGCTCCTGGCGCTGGGCATACAGAGGTGACGCGCGGGGATCATCTGCGCTGGGCGCCGATCCTAGGCAGCATGCGTGACTCAACCGTTACCGAAGGATTAAAAAATTGTTACGGCCATTTTGCGGAAAAGTGCAGGAGAGTGATCCGCGCAGCGAACAGGCGGGTCCCGATTCTTGCCATCCCGAGTTTCCCCCTACAGGCTGGCACTCCATTCCCCCCGATCCGGTGCAATCCTTCAGGTCAGGACGACACGCCACGCGTCTCCACGAATAATCGCCGCCTACCCATAGCCAAGGGTCCAGGGAGTACCAGTGCATGTCGTCAGAACACATCAGCGTCGCCAGCCACCGCGGTCGCAACCCAGCATCTTCAGCATCGTCGAGTTTCGGTTTTCGGGTCATGGGGGAACTCTGGCGCAGCCGTGCCCGGTATCTGGCCGCCGCCAGCCTGTTCGTAGCGCTCGGCGCCTGCGGAGGCGGCGGCTCCTCGTCGTCCGGGCCATCCACCCCCCCAGCCGGCGGCTACAGCACCGCCCAGGCCTATCTCGAGGACGAGGGCTTCGTCGGATCTGTGCTCGTCCGTCGCGACGGCGTGGATGTGATTCGCAGCGGCTTCGGCTTCGCCAACAAGAACCAGCAGTTGCTCAATGGGATCGACACGCGGTACCGCATCGGCTCCGTAAGCAAGACCTTCACGGCGTTTGCCGTTTCCCATCTGCACAGCATGGGGCTCATCGCCAGCTACGACGACCCCATCGACAACTACCTGCCCACATACCCCCGGGGCAATGAGATCACGGTGCGCCATCTGCTGCGGCATCGCTCGGGTATTCCCGACTACCTGGGACAGGTTTCCCAGGATGCTTCCTATACCCCGGCAGAGCTGGTGGACCTGTTCGATGATCGCGCGCTGGAGTTCGACCCCGGCACCGACTTTGACTATTCCAATGCCAATTACGTGTTGCTTGGGGTGCTCGTCGAGGCCGTGTCCGGCATGAGCTACATGGAGTATCTCGAGGTCAACGTGTTCGGCCCCCTCGGGATGATCAACACCGAGTACGGTGCCAGCACCATCACGGGTACGGACTACGCCCGGGGCTATACCAGGCTGGGACAGGGGGACACCGCAGGTCACCTCGACATGTCCATCCCCTACGCAGCGGGCGCGCTGGTTAGCACGATTGGGGACCTGGAAGCCTGGGGTCGATCATTTATTGAACAACCCCTACTGGACGCCCGGGACTACGACGAGATATTTGTCGATGGCGAGTACGGCCTGGGCTGGATCGAGAGCGAAGTCGCCGGAAAATCCGTCTATTGGCACAACGGCGGCATCAACGGCTTCAGCGCTATCATCGCCCTCTTCCCCGACCAGAACGGCCTGGTTGTCGCCCTCAGCAACGTGCAGAACCAGGACGACATGTTGCAGCGCATTGTCAGCACCATGGCCGAAAACGAGTTCTAACCGTGGGGAAGCTCTTCGTCCCGGGCGATGCGCGCGCATCGCTTCGGGGGCGATCGACAATAATGCGACGCAGAGCCCGACACGGACACATTCGATGTCGTACACTGTGCCCGGTTTGAATTCGCTTAAATACTGAAGAGACAATGTCAGACGCGGTCAAAGTCCCCACGTCCGAGCTTGCGATCGGCATGCATGTAACCGCGCTCGATCGCCCATGGCTTGAGACGCCATTCCTGCTCCAGGGCTTTGTGATCAAGGAAGACAACGAGATAGACCGCCTGCGCGAGTACTGCGAGTTTGTCTTTGTGTTGCCGACCTACCAGTTTGCCAAGCCCAAGACTTCCCTTCCCCCGGTCCCGCAACGACGCCGCACGCGGGAGCAGCTCTTTACGCAACGCAGCTTCACCAAATACGAAGACAAGACCAACTGGGAACAGGAATACCCCAAAGCGAAAGAGGCTGTCGACGAGCTGTCGCGGGGCGTAGACGAGGTATTCACCGCCGTAGAGAGCGGCGGCAGCCTCGAAATGCTCAAGGTCAAGGGCGCGGTGCAGCCCATGATCGACAGCATTACGCGCAACCCCGATGCCTGCATCTGGCTGGCGCGCATGAAGCAGGTCGACAACTACACGTACCAACATGCGCTGGGCACCTCTATCTGGGCCGTCGCCCTCGGCCGCCAACTCGGCCTGCCTGCCCAGGACCTGCGGAGTCTGGCCATCGGTGGGCTGCTCATGGATGTGGGCAAGCTCCAGGTAAGCCAGGACCTGCTCCATGCGGAGCGGCGCCTGACTCCCGAGGAGTTCCAGCACGTAAAGGAACACGTGAGCCACGGCATCGCCTCCTTCGGCGACCGGGGGGTGCTGAACCACGACGTAATGGACATGGTGGCCCACCACCATGAACGCGTGGGTGGATCCGGCTACCCCCAGGGGCTCAAGGGAGATGACATCCCCGTATTCGGCCGCATCGGGGCCATCGTGGACACCTACGACGCCATCACCAGCCATCGCAGCTACTCCCGGGCCCTTCCCCCGGCGCAGGCGGTGAAGCATCTCTATGACGGCCGCGGTCGTGAGTTCCAGACCGAACTGGTGGAAGAGTTCATCCAGGCCATTGGCATCTACCCCGCCGGCACGCTGGTGGAACTGTCCTCCGGCGAAATCGCCATCATCGTCGCCGAGTACCGGTCCCGGCGCCTGCGACCGCGGGTGATGGTTCTTCTGGACCGCGAGAAGAAGCCTCTGGATGCCCCGGTCATCATCGACATGTTGACGCAGACCCACACCGAGAGCGGCGAAGAGCTGTCGATCGTGGGAAGCCTTGAACCCGATGCCTACGGCATCGATATGCGCGGCATCAAGCTCTAGGCCTGGCGCCAGGAGAAGAGAGCGAACGGAATGCTGGAATATCCCGAAGTAAGACGCCGCCCCTTTCTCCTGGAGCTCGAGAAGGTGCTGCGCGAAGCCAGCGAGCAGTCCATTGCCGCGGGGTTGCTCCTGGTCGACATCACGAATCTGGGGCGCATCAACAAACTCTACGGCCACAACATCGGCGACGTGGCCCTCGCCCTCGCGGTGGATCGCCTGCGCTCCGCCAGCACCGAAGCCAACAACGTATTCCGCATCGCCAGCCATCAATTCGCCTTTATCCTGCCATCCATGGGCAATACAGCACTCGTTGCCCTGGCGGTGAACCGCCTGCACGCGGTGCTGGAAGACCCCATCGAGCTTGGCGAAGCGAAGTTCGTCCTCGATATCTCTGTGGGCGTAGCCACCAGCGGCAGCAGCCGGAAGAGCGCCACATCGCTTCTCGCCCACGCCGAAACATCGCTGCACAATGCCCGTGAAGGCCTCGACTACGAATTTGTCGAGACAGAGCAGGATTCCATGGATCGCGCCCAAGACCGGCTGCGCCTCGAGCAGGATTTCGTCGACACTCTGAATGCCAACGCCTTTACGCTCTATTACCAGCCCAAGGTGAACCTGAAAACCGGCACCGTGCACTCCTGCGAAGCCCTGCTGCGCTGGCCGCAGCCCGACGGAGGCTACCTCTCGCCCGGCATCGCCATCGAACTCGCGGAATCCCTGAATCTTGGCTACCAGCTAAGCAAATGGATCCTTGGCGAGGCGGCGCGCCAGGCCCAGCGCTGGAAGGACCGCTTTGCCATGCGCGTGGCGGTGAATGTCGAGGCGACGCTCATCGACAACCCGGACCTCTACAACCTGGTCTCGGACACCCTGTCGATCTGGAGCGCCGACAAGAGCCTCATCAACATCGAGGTCACGGAATCGGCGGTCCTGAACGACCGGGAATCCAGCTTCGAGAACCTGCGCAAGCTGAAAGAGTTTGGCATCGGCCTTTCGATCGACGATTTCGGGACGGGCTACTCATCGCTGTCCTACTTCAAGGACATCCCCGCCCAGGAACTCAAGATCGACCAGTCCTTCATCGCCACGCTGAACACGGATCCACAGAACCGCGCCCTGGTCGACATCATCGTGGACATCGCCCATCTGTTCGACATGACCGTCGTCGGCGAGGGGGTCGAGGACCGGGACACCCTGCGGGCACTGATCGCCAGCGGCAGCGACTATGCCCAGGGCTTCTACTTTTCGCGCCCGCTGCCCCCCGCGCAGTTTGAGACCTGGCTGGAAAGCTGGCCGGGGCTGGACGCTTTCTAGGCGAGCCCCTCCAACGCAAGGGTACGGGCCTGGATTCCGGCAAGGGCAAGGAGCGAATCCGGAGCTAAGGCGCCAAAAACGCAGGACTCTGCAGATACTCCCCCGCCGTGGCAAGCACCGGCAGCTCCAGTCCCAGGGTGGGCAGCATCAGTTGTTCCCGGCACCCCACCACCGCGTGACGGCGCTTCCAGATCCACCGGTTCTTCCGCGCCCGATCCCGATACTTGTCATTCGAAACCACCAACGCCCCGTCGGCCTTCGCGCGTGTCAGAACCCACTCGTCGGCATCCGTGCCCGAAGGCACCACCTGCAGCTTTTCGGCCCACCAGGGGTCGGCGAGCAACTGCTCGAAAACCGTCAGCTGATCGCCGCCGGAGTCCGCCAGTATGTAGCTGATATTGGCATCGAAGTAGCAGGTGAAATCCACCGCCTCCGCTTTCAGGTAGGCGCAGAGGGCAAGCACATAGCGCAGCTCCGGATGCGCGCGACCATGGAGAAGAACGATATTGGTACCGTCGATAACGAAGCGCTGTTCAGTCACGGTGGAGACTCCACCGCCATGGCCCGCGGCTGCGGACGTCCGGCGGCAACGAGGCGGCTATGAGCTCGGGGACCGCCATGCCCTGATGGTCTGCCCCAGGGCATGGCGCTCTCCCGGCCCCAGGCGGATGCGGTTATCTAACGCAATCGCCGGCTCGATGCACAGCATCCGCTCGAAACCGTCGCTATCGAAGTCCGCCATGGCCGCTGCCACGGCGGGGCCGGGATTCCACACCACGAGATCCGTGTTCCCCCAGGCTTCGATCACCACCCGGCGCCCGAATCCGACATCCACAAGCTCCGCGCCGGGCGGCGGGTTGAGGTAAACACGATCAACCTCTCCGTCGATGGTCAATGGCTCGACCTGGGTATTGCGCGCAAAGCCGGACGGCTTGTCGAGGTAGGCGAGTCCGGTCACAGCCGGCAGGGTGATCTGGCCCCGGTCCGACACGGCGAAGTAGCTGTGCAGGCCCGCTCCGACCAGGAGGTCGTGATCGGAAGTATTGGTCGTGCGCATCTCCATCCAGAGGTGATCCGACAGACGGATTTCGACCTCCAGGCTTGCGGCCCCGCGCCACCCGTCAATCCCCCACAAATCCTCAAGGGACAGTACGACGGCCGTATGCTGCGCCTCGGAGGTCTGGGACCGCAGACGAAATCGACCGGTTCTGGCAAAACCATGCTGGGGCCAGGCACCATTGTCGGGGCTGGCACCAAACCATGGCCAGCACAGGGGAATCCCTCCACGAATGGCAGCGCCTTCGGCGAATTTTGCGGACTGACTCATCCACAGCAGGTCTTCACCGTCGAGCGCCAATTCGGTGATGTGCGCCCCCTGCAACGACAGACGCAAGCGGGCGCTGTCGTGTGTAAGCACTAACTCAGGAAGCCCCCGGCGCTCTTCGATTTGCTCTACAGGCATGCTTGTGTCGTCGTCCCTACAGGGTATTCCGGCAACCTGCCCGGGCCAGCGCTGCCGCCTCAGGCTGCGACAAAGCCTTCCCAGGCACTCAGATATTTCACAAACGCCGGGCCCACGCCTTCGCTGTCGAGATACGCTGCGCTGACCGGCAACTCCGCGATCCTGAACCCCGGATCGGCTTTCGCCTGGCGGGGAAAATCGTGATGCAGGATGGCGCCGCGCCCGATGATCGCGAAGTCCAGGCCACTGTCGAGGACCCGCTGCGCATCCGCCGCACTGTAAATCTTGCCCGCGGCGCCCATTTTTACCGGACCCCGATCCAGCTCAGTGAAGTACTCCAGCAGCAGTTTGTCGTCGGGCATGTCTTCCGCCGGTTTCTTGAACACATCCCACAGCGACAGGTCCAGGTAGTCGACCTTGCCCTCATCGCACAGGCGGCGCGCCACTTCGACAACTTCGGGCAAACGCATACCAAAGCGCTCGGGTGACAGGCGCACACCGATGCTGAAATCCGCCGGGCACGCGGCGCGAACAGCGTCGACGACATCAAACAGCAGACGCGCGCGGTTCTCCAGGCTGCCCCCGTAACTATCATCCCGGTGATTGATATCGGCACTCAGAAACTGGCTAAGCAGGTATCCGTGGGCACCGTGAAGCTCCACGCCATAGAAGCCCGCCGAAACTGCCCGCCGGGCCGCTGCGACAAAGTCATCCCTGAGGCGCTCCACATCGTCCAGGGGCATAGCCTTCGCGCCGAATTTTTCGTTGTCCGACGGGCACTCCGGCGCGCCACTGATCAGATCCCCGGGCGTGCGCATACCCGCGTGGTGCAGCTGAATGATGGAGTGCGCACCCTCCCGGTTCAGCTTGTCGGCCAGGCGCTTGAGCCCCTCGACATGACGGTCATCCCAGCAGCCCAGCTGCCCGGGAAAACCAATGCCCTGCTCCCGCACATGACTCGCACAGGTACTGACCGCCCCAAAACCTCCCTCGGCGCGCATGGTCAGCCATCTGAATTCGTCATCGCTGAGCACGCCGTCCGCGGCGCTCTGAATATTGGTCAGCGGCGCGAGCATGAAGCGGTTGCGCCAGGCGGGGCCCCGGGTCAATTCGAGAGACTCGGTCAGTTTGGGCATGGGGTCAGAACTCCCTGGTAACGTGGAATGCTATCGGTGAAAGGCGCGGTTCAGCGCCGGCGAAAGTACCGAACACCGGCGTAGCAAGCAGCCACAGCAAGGCCAATGCCCACGGGCAGAAGCAGATGAGCGCCGCTCAGGTAGTGCAGAACGGAGCCTGCATCGACGCCATGGCCTTCATGGGCCAGGGCGGGCAGGTTCAAACTGAGCAGCAACAATCCCAGGGTTGCACGTTGCATGGTGAATTCCTCCAGAAGGTTGGTGACACGAACTGACCGGAAGTGGTCAGACGCCAAAACGTCCAGCGTATCCCCGCACGCTCCCCGGATCAATGCGACATCCACCGCCAGATTCCATCACCCGGTCGAAAATCGAACAATTTGCCTTGCGATTTTATTACCCGGGTATTATTATTTTTACCAAGGTTAATTAACACAGAGGAATCTGCCCATGAATACGCACATCGCGTTCTCGGGTCACAAGTGCCTTGTTGCTGGCAGCCTGCGCGAGGTCGCGCTGGACTTACATGCCCGGGGCAGCGCCCTGAATGCACTGCATCCATTGCTGTTCGAGCTGGAATCGGGACGGCAGATTGATATCGACATCAGCGGCAGCAAGGCCGACGTGATCGCGCGCCTCCCCGAGGAGGATCACCCCGCCCCCCCGGAAAAGCGCAAGCGCGGTCGGCCGAAGCTCGGCGTCGTGGGGCGCGAAGTCACCCTGCTGCCACGGCACTGGGAATGGCTGGATCGCCAACGGGGCGGAGCATCCGCGACGTTGCGGCGCCTGATCGAGGATGCGCGCAAGTCCAGCGGGCGTTCCGACGAAGTGCGCACCGCCCAGGACCGCAGCAATCGCTTTATGTCAGCGATCGCAGGGGACCTGCCGGGCTTCGAGGAGGCGACGCGCGCGCTCTACAGCGGCAATGAAACCGCCTTCCAGGAACAGATTCGCGAATGGCCCAAAGACGTTCGCCGCTACACCCTGAAATTTGCAGAGGGGGCCTTCTAGGCCCCCGAACCAACGAGGAATCACCATGAACAGCCCCTTATTGTTTTCGATTGCGACGAACGGCTTCGCACTGCTGTGGCTCGCGATGCTTATCGTCTTTTTTCTTCCCGATCACTCCCGTGTCCGCAGCGTGGTGCTGTTCATCGGCGGCTGGCTCGCACCGGTCGCCCTGTTCATCGCGTTCAGCTTCGGGGTGTTCAGTGCCGGCGATCTCGAGCCTACGGGAAGCCTGACGTCCTTTGACGGGATCGTGGCCAAGTTCAGCGTCCCGGAGCGTCTGCTCAACGTCTGGCTCGAGATCCTCGGCTTTATCCTTCTCGTGACGCACTGGATCATCCGCGATGCGCAACGCCGGGGCCTGCCCAAGCTCGCGGTGGCACCCTGCCTCATACTCAGTTTCATCTCCGGCGCCTGGGGACTGCTGTCCTATTTACTCGTTGTGGCCATCGCAAGGCTGTCGGGGCAAAGCCGCCCTGCGGAGCAGCCCGCCTAGCGCGGTGGTCCGACCTCGGGGAAACCGGCGGCCAGAATGACGCGCTTTCAGCCAATTGGGCCCCGACGCCTCCTTTCGGTGTTCAGACCCGGGTACACTTGTGCTCTTCTCCCGCCCCCGGGCAACCCAACACAGGAATAGACAGCACAGCGATGGCCTACGAGTTAAGCGGCAAGATCAAACTGATCCAGGACCCCAAAACCTTCGACAGCGGATTCACCAAGCGCGAGATGGTGGTGATCGTCGAAGACGGCAAATACCCCCAGGAGATCAATCTGGAATTCGTCCAGGACAAGGTCGCCCTGCTGGACTCCCTGCAACCGGGCCAGCAGGTAACCGTGAGCTTTGACATTCGTGGCCGGGAATACAATGGCCGCTACTTCAACAATCTGCAGGGATGGAAGGTGGTCAGCGCCAGCGAAGACCCCGGCCCCGCCAGCGATGATGGCTACTACCCCACGCCCTCCGATATGGGTGAGGACGATATTCCGTTCTGAGGGACTCGGGACGGGAGTCCGGACACGATGCAGCCGTCGAGCGCGAGGTGATTGAGACCTGCCTGCTCGCGGCGGGCACAGCCCCTTCCGGCGCCAACCACCAGCCCTGGCATTTTGCCTGCGTCAGCGATCCCGCCACGAAGCGTGAGATACGCATCGCGTCCGAAAAAGAAGAACAGGAATTTTACGCGGGCAAGGCGGGAGATGAATGGCTCCACGATCTCAAGAAGATCGGCACCGACGCGCAGAAGCCGTTCCTGGAGACCGCACCTTGGTTGATCGGGATCTTCGCCGAACGCTATGGCGTCGACGAGAACGGTGAGAAGCGCAAGAACTACTACATGCCCGAGTCCGTCGGCATCGCCACGGGGTTTCTCCTCAACGCGCTCCACGAAGCGGGCCTGGCAACGCTAACGCACACGCCCAATCCAATGAAATTTCTCAACCAGATAATGCGACGACCAGCGAACGAGCGACCCTACATACTGCTGGTGGTGGGCCACCCGGCAGACGATGCCATGTTTCCCCGGGCCGCCACCATCAAGAAGCCCCTCGACAGGATCGCCAGCTTTCTCGAAGCATGAATGAGTCCTGCCCCGGATAGCTGACGGAGCATCGGGTCCTGTCACGGCGGCCAGCGCCCTCCCGTCGAGGGTTAGATCCAATCCGTTTTTCGGCTTGGGAGATTCGCCTCAAAGGTCTAGAATCGACCTGGCATCTTGTTGAGCCTCCGATATCCATGAATTTTACCCGCGGCCTACTGGCCGCAGTCTTGCTTGTGATTGCGCAATCCGCGCTGTCCCAACCCCCCCTGTTGCCGCCGCAACTGTCCGGCGCCGGCGCGGAGGCACTCCGAGCCCTTGAGCCCCTCGTCTGGACCGACCCCTGGACCGCAGAGGAGCAGCTGGCCTCCCTCGGCCCCCTCGAAGGAGACCTCGAGGCGGCGCGGCATCTACTTCTTGCCCAGGCGCTGGTCTACCTGCACCCTGACGAGGAACTCCCCGCTGCGGTAGACGCCGGCTTTAGTGCCCTGGGTGCCGACAGCGCACCTCTGCTACGCCACCACCTCATCACGCTGGACGGCATCCGCATCGCCCGGGAGGGGGACTTCGCCCAAGCCGCCATTCGCCTTGCCGATGCAGCGGCGGAAGCGCGGGACGAAGGTCTCGCCGCCACCGCGCTGTTCGCAACGGCGGAGCTCGCCTACGCCCATACCCAGGCCGGGAACTACGAAACGGCCCTGCTGGTGCTGCAGGATGCTGCAGAAGAAGCGCTGCTCGCCCGGGACCCCTTTCTGAAAGCGCAAACCGACGAAATTTACGGTGTGATCTACACCTATATTGATGAATATGACCGCGCCATAACGTACACCGAACGCGCGCTGGAGGGTTACCAGGCCCTCGGCTATCCGGTGTACGAGGCAGAGTCCATCTTCGGGCTGGCGACGGCCTATCGCTACGCGGGCGATGGTGAAGCCGCCGTCGAAGCGTTCCAGCGCTACCGCGAAATCATGGTCGCCCGCGACAATCAGGCGGGGCGATTCTCGGCGCTCTATGGTCTGGGCATGACCCATGCCGAGCTCGGCGACTGTGATACGGCGCTACCCCTGATAGAGCAGGCTCTGGGAGCAGACGGCCCGCCGGACTATGACGCCGAATTGCTCAAAAGGGCCGCCGTTTGCGAAGCCCGTGCCGGCGATGGCCCGGCGGCGCACAGCGCCCTGGCCCGCTCCCGCGCGATCATCGAAGCCGCCGAAACATTGACGGGCACGCGCTGGGCAATCGAACTCGACAAGGTCGAAGCCGACATCCATGCAGCGCTGGGAGCCTACGAGCTCGCCTACGGCGCCCTCCAGACCTACCACGAAGCACAACTGGCTCTGCTGCGGGAGAACGCGTCGGAACAGCGCCAATCCCGTCGCGCCGCCCTGGAGAACGCGAGGCAGGCCATGCACATTGAACTGCTGCAGGAACAGGCCCGCGGTCGCAGCCTCGAGGCGGAACGGCAGCAGCGGGAGCTGCGTAGCGAACGCATCGGCTTGATCATGCTGGTCGCGGGCCTGGCCCTGATCGCGGCTATCGTCCTCTGGCGCCTGCGGGACCTGCGCCGCTTCCGCGAGCTGTCCATCCGGGATGATCTGACCAGTCTCGCCAACCGCCGCTTCATCTTCGAACAACTCAGGGCCCTGCTCGCGGGGTTGCGCCAGGATCTCGGGGTCGTGTCCATCGTGCTCATCGATCTGGATGACTTCAAAAACGTCAACGATCGCCACGGCCACCCGGTCGGCGACCGCGTGCTGAAGGTTGTCGCCCGGGCCATTGCAGAAATCCTGCGCCCCGGCGATGAGGTTGCCCGGGTCGGCGGCGAGGAATTTCTGTTGGTGCTGCCGCGCACGGACCTGGCCGATGCCACCGGCGTGGCGCATCGCGCGCGCGAGACCGTCGAGAGCCTGCGCGTACCCGTCGATGGCGATGAGTCCATCCAGGTCACCGCCAGCTTCGGCGTAGCCTGCACGACACCGAACCGGCACAGCGTGGATGCGCTGTACGCGGCCGCCGACGAAGCGCTGTACCACGCCAAAGAGCAAGGCAAGAACCGGGTGGAGCTGGCCGACGCGGCCTGAGCCGGACGTCTCGCGGGCCCCACCAATCCGGAACAGGCAACGCAATCCCCCGGGTTGCGCCTGTTTAGATCACCAGCGTTGCAGTCCCCTGTCCATCCTCCTCGATGTTCCAGACCTCTGCGCCGATGTTCTCGACGAACCGGCGATCGTGACTGACTACCATAAAGGCACAGGGGCAATCCGCCAGCGCCTGCTCCAGCGCCTGGATTGAGGGCAGGTCCAGGTGGTTCGTGGGCTCGTCCATGATGATGATGTGGGGTTGCCGCTCCATCCCCAGAGCCAGGGCCAGCTTTCTCGTTTCCCCCGGACTCGGCTGGCGACTCGCGAGCAATTGCGCGGGACGGGAATTCAGGCAGCTCACAATACTCATCACCTGGCCGAGGCGCTCCGGGGGCAGGGCGACACAGCTTTGGTGAATCGCCCGTGCCTGGGCCGCCGTCAGCTCCTGGGGCAGGTAGACGACGTGGTCCCGGGGCGCATTGAGCTTCGGCAGAACGTGATTGATCCATCGGGACTTGCCGACGCCATTGCCACCCATGATCGCAATCCGGTCCCGGGGCCGCAGGTAGACATCCGGCCACATCAGCACTCCGCCATCCGCATGGCTCAACTGCCCCGCACTCAAACGCAACACCGCATCGCGTGGCGACGCGGCTCCGTCCAGCCAGATGCCAGCGCGGCGCTCTTTCTCGGTTCGCAGCGTCGCCAGCTCACCCTCCAGCTGCGCGAGGCGACCGTCCACCTGGCGCAAACCACTACCCGCATTGCCGTCGGTGACCCGGGCCCGATTGATCTTCTCCCGGGCGTCACTGTCCTTCCGGTGCAGCGCTTTCCTGGAGCGCAGCGCGTGCTCCTTCGAGGCCCGGTCGCGCCGTGCCACCACCGCCTGGTTCAGGCGCTGACGCTGGGCGAGCAAACTATTCCGCTTGTGCAGGGAAGCCTCCCGCTCCTCCTGTCTCTGCTGCTGGGCGTGGCTAATGCCGCCCTGATAGATCCGGGCCATCGATGACTCGAGCCACAGACAACGCTGGCAGAGCTCATCCAGCAAGGTTCGATCATGGCTGACGACGATGCCGACTCCGCGAAAATCGCGCAGGGCATCAATCAGCACCTGTCGCGCCGCCGCGTCGATGTGATTCGTGGGTTCGTCGATGGCGAGCACCGCAGGTGATTGCCACAGCGCGTGGGCAATCTGGGCGCGTTTTCGCTGACCGTGGCTCAGCAGATGCCAACGCTCCAGATAGTCGTAATCCACACCCAGGCGACTCTTCAGCAGACAGGGCTCCGGGTCCCAGTCATCGAGAAAAGACTGAAAGTCCGGAGGCGGTGTATCCGTTCGCTGGGCGCAGTACGCCGCGCTGCGGGGACCCTCGCGGACGCCGCCGGAGGGCGTCAACTCACCAACAATCACTCGCAGCAAGGTCGTCTTGCCGGCACCGTTGGGACCAACGATGCCCGTGAAGCCCGCGGGGAATCGCGTGGTCAGACCAGAGAACAGGGGCTCCGCATGGGAACCATAGGAATAGGAAACATCGCGAAGTGCGATGGTAGATAGCGCAGGCATAACGCCCTCCAATTAACTGGTGAACAATGGGGTTCCAGTCTGAAAGGAGGGGTTTAATTCATTCGCGCTGCATCTCTTGGGGCGGGAAGTCGCCGCTTGGGACACATTTTACCCCAAGGGGCTGCGGGGCGGCCAGAGGGGCACCGGGGCCCGTCGCTCAGTCCCTCGCGAGCATTCCGTCCATCACATCCAGCAGCGCCTGGCCCTTCTCGATATCCAGGGCCTCGGGATGGGGGTCTGCAAAGCGTCCGCTGTCATTATCGAAATACCGCCCCCCCGCGCTGGCGAATTCTTCACTCAATGCCGCACGAAGCAGGATGTCCACCCCCTGGGAAATGTCCCGACCGGAACTGCCGTAGGCCTCGCGGACCATCTTGGTCGCCAGAAAGGAGCCGGGATTCACGGCAATAAGCACCGGGCCTGCCCCCGCCAGCGTTTTATGGAGCGCGTAGGTCCAGGATGTGAGAGCGAGCTTGCTCTGTGCATAGGCGGTACCGTCGTCCAGGTGCCGACGGCCGCGCAAGGCCTCCATGTCCAGGGGAGCCTGGGCCGCCGATGACAGGTTGACGACGCGAGCCCCCGGAGCGAACAGCGAGGTGAGCTGCTTCACCAGCGCATAGGGGGCGATCGTGTTCACAACAAAGCGTGCGTCCAGACCCGAAGGCAGGATCGGCTCCGCAACCTTGTAGACCCCGGCATTGTTGATCACCACGTCCAGCACCGGCGCGACGGCCCGGAGCTTCGTCACGAAGGCCGGTATCGCTTCGAGACTGGACAGATCAGCACGCACGCCCCGCATTTCCTGCGACGCAGAAGGGGCAAGCGCGGCCAGAGCGCGATCGATCTTCTCCTGGCTACGGCCATGAACCACGACCCGGTGCCCCGCTTTGACCAGCGCTTTGGCGGTCTCGAGACCAAGGCCATCGGTGGAACCGGTTATAAGAATTGTCTTAGGCATGGGGTTGCTCCTGGGCGGCAAAGTGCGGCAATAGCTCTTCTGCAAGGGTCTGCAGGGTTGCGGGGATATCCCCCTGGTTGAAACGCAGATTCAAGGCGACGTGATTCACGCCGATGTGGCGCCGCGCGTCGAGGTAGCGGCGAAGCTGGCGGACGCCCAGGCGCAACCCCAGATGGATTGGAGTTGGCGCGGCATCGGGATCGTCCATGAGATCGATGTACAGCGGCTCCATGACAGGACGGGCGGCAACGCCCGCATCCCGTCCCCGGGATCGATAGTCATCGATCAGGGTCGCCTGTTGGGCCTCGGCCCGGGGATAGGTCATCCACCCGTCGCCATGCTCGGCGAGCCACTGCGGCGCCTGCTGACTGGATCCTGTAATCAGCAGGGGCAGGCGGCCGGCGACGGGCTTCGGAAGGAGGTCGATCGCACCGTCGCTGCGGCCGAACGGGCCATCCATGCGGGGATGGGACTCCGCCGCCTGACGCAGATAGGTGTAGGCGTCGCGGAAACGCTGGCCGCGATCGTCGTAGGAGAATCCCAGAGCGGGAAACTCCTCCGGACGATCACCCGAGGCAATTCCCAGCAGTACGCGCCCACCGGAGAGCTGGTCCACGCTGTGCGCCGCCTTGGCGACGTGCGCCGGGTGGCGCAGGGTGAGCACAATGCTGGCCACGCCAAGGGCGATCTCGGAGGTTTGCATCGCAAGCGCCCCGAGGTAGGTAAAGGGATCAAACAGCTGCCCGGCGTCCCCGAAGGACGGCACATTGAAAGGCACATCCCGCAGCCAGAGCGCACCAAAGCCCAGGCGCTCTGCCAGCTGCGCCCGCTCCAGGTGCTGCGCCATGGTCGGCGCGGCGCTGCGGGCGTAGTTCTCCAGCGGAATAACGAGCCCGACGGTGAGCTTCCCGGGCTGGAACACGCGCTCGTACGCGCGGTTCAGAACGGGAAAAGCAACGCCCTCTGTCGCATCGCTCTTGCGGATGTGCGCGACCGTATCCATGGCAACGCCTGCCTCCCTGTTTCCGGTGAATCAGAATAGTGACGGCTCCTGTTTGAAGCCATCCACCGAAAGGAGACTGTAATTATTTAGCTAAACCTTTTAAACGGGCAAAAAGCTACTTCAGTATTTTGATTTTCTAAACAATCGACCCCTGGCACCGGGGCCGCATACCATCGCCGGAAGCAACGACCCCGTGGTTCTGCCATCGCCGCCCCCGTCCCAAGCGGCTAGCTGACGTGGCGAAGCGCGTCATGGAGCGTGATGCCTTTGTCAATCTGCACGCCAAACCCCCAA
>CAXBBA010000003.1:0-17224 GCA_963973805.1 uncultured Halieaceae bacterium
AACACTCCCGTGCAGCAGCTGCGCCGGGACCCCGCCGGTGCAATCCTGCGCCTGGGCAACGGCGACGAAAAACGCTTCGATCAGGTGGTCATCGCCACGCACTCGGACCAGGCCCTGGCCATGCTCGGGGACGCCTCGGAAGCAGAGAAAGACATCCTCGGCGCACTGCCCTACCAGGCCAACGACGTGGTGCTGCACACGGACACGCGCCTGCTGCCGCGGAATCGCAAGACCTGGTCCAGCTGGAACTACCGCCTCGGCGTGGACGAATCTCGCGCCGTTCTCACCTACAATATGAATATCCTCCAGGACATCAACGCACCGGAGACCTTTTGCGTGACGCTGAACGATACGGACTCGATCAACCCCCATCGCATTCTCGGACGCTTCACCTATGACCACCCCGTTTTCAGTCTGCGGGGCATGGCCGCCCAGGCGCGCTGGGACGAGATCAACGGCGTGAACCATACCTGGTACTGCGGCGCCTACTGGCACAACGGTTTCCATGAAGACGGCGTGGTCAGTGCCCTGCGCGTCGCCCGGGCCATGGACTGCGAGGCCCGCGCCGCCGCATGAGTTCCGCCATCCACGCGTTCAGCTATCGGGTCTTCATGGTGTATCTGCGCCTGGACGAAGTGGACGACGTGCTGGCACGGAGCCGCTTCTGGGGCCGGGGACGCCTGGCCGCCGCGCGGTTTCTCCGCCAGGACTTCCTCGGCGACCCCGAAGTACCGCTGGAAGACGAGGTCCGCCGGCGCATTCGCGAAGAGACGGGGCGGGACCATCGCGGCCCCATCTACCTGCTGGCGAACCTGCGCTACTTTGGCCTGCAGATAAACCCCATTGCCTGCTATTACTGCTACGGCGAGGACGGAGAGACGCTCGAACACCTGGTGGCGGAGGTGACCAACACCCCCTGGGGTGAGCGCCACTCCTATGTGCTGACCCCCAAAGGGGACGAGCGTGTGCTGCGCCAGGAGTTCGCCAAGACCTTGCATGTCTCGCCCTTCAATCCCATGGCAATGCGGTACCACTGGCGCAGCAGCCGCCCCGGGGAACGCCTGGCAATCCATCTCGAAAATCACTCGCAGCAAGGCCGGGAATTCGATGCCACGCTGGCGCTGCAGGCCGAGCCCATGACGGCGCGCACCATGCGCCGCATTCTCTGGCGCTTTCCCCTGATGACCGCGAAGGTAGCGGCGGCTATTTACTGGCAGGCGCTGAAACTCTTCCTCAAACGCATCCCCCTTCATCCCCACCCCGGGACCGAAGTACCGACAGGAGCATCCCAATGAGCAATGTCAGCGTCAGCCGCATTCCCCTGCTTCCCCAGGTCCGCCGCCTCTACTCCCGCAGCGATCTGGCCCGTCGCTTCATGCTGCGGGTGCTGTCCCACATCCGCGTCGGCAGTCTGACGATTCACGACGGCGACGATACGCATCACTTCGGCACTCCCGGCGTCGCGGATGAGCCCCGGGCAGAGATTGTCGTGCACAACTCCGATGCCTACGGGAAGGTACTCACGGGGGGCACCATCGCCTCGGGAGAGGCGTATATCGACGGGGACTGGTCCACACCGGACCTCACCGAGGTCACGCGCCTGTTCAGCGCCAATATGGACAGCATGGAATCCATGCAGTCGAGCCAGCACTGGTATACGCGCCTGGCCCTGAAGCTCGCCCATGCCATGAACCGCAACACCCACGAGGGGTCCCGGCGCAATATCTCGGCGCACTATGACCTGGGCAATGATTTCTTCCGCCTGTTCCTGGACCCCACCATGATGTACTCCTCGGCGATCTTCGAGCGCCCGGGAAATACGCTGGAAAAAGCCGCCGTCGACAAGCTCGATGCCATCTGCCGCGAACTGGAGCTGTCACCGGAGGATCACCTGCTGGAAATCGGCACGGGCTGGGGCGGCATGGCGATTCACGCCGCCACGCACTATGGCTGCCGCGTGACCACCACCACGATTTCGCGGGAGCAGTACGAATACGCCAGGGGGCGGGTGGAGGAACTCGGCCTTGAAGACCGCATCACGCTGCTCCTGGAAGACTACCGGGCCCTCACCGGGGAATACGACAAGCTCGTCTCCATCGAGATGATCGAAGCCGTGGGCCACGACTTTTACAGCAGCTACTTCCAGTGCTGCAGCCGTCTGCTCAAACCCCGGGGCAGGATGGTCATCCAGGCCATCACCATCCCCGATGGCCGCTACGAACGCGCGCGACGCTCCGTGGACTTCATCAAGCGCTACATCTTCCCCGGCGGCTGCCTGCCGTCCCTGGAAGTCATCGCGAAGCACGTCGCGAAGGACACGGACTTGCAGATGGTGCACCTGCGGGACATCACCGCCGACTACGCCCAAACCCTGGCGCACTGGCGCCGGCGCTTCATGGACCGTCTGGACGAAGTGCGGGCCATGGGCTTCGACGCGCGCTTTATCCGCATGTGGGAGTTCTACCTCTGCTACTGCGAAGGCGGCTTCCGGGAACGCATCATCGGCACCGCCCAGCTGACCTTTGCCAAACCAGGCTATCGCGACCAGGCCTAGGAGCTACTGCGCTGCTGCTGCAGGATACCCGGGATGATCAGGGCCAGCCCCACGATCGTCGCCGGGTGAATCGGCTCGTGGAGGATCGTGGCGATGAACACCAGGGACAGCATCGGTGACAGGAAGATCAGGTTGCCGACCCGGGACACGTTGGTCGCCGCACGCAGCGCCCCCGCCCACAGCAGCCAGGTGAAACCCATCTCGAAGAACCCCACGTAAACCGCGGCGCCAAGCCCTCCGCCCAGCGGCGGCAACCCCCCTCCCCACAGCGCGCAAAGCACTATCGCCACAGGCACTGCACAGAGAAAATTCGCCGCCAGGGCGAGATCCGGCGGTGTTTTGCTGCGGGTGTTCAGCAGCCAGAACAGCGCCCAGATTACGGTGCAGCCCAAAGCCAGGGCCACGCCCAGGGGGCTCACCATCTCCATGGTCAGGGGATTGCCCCGGGTCGCGATAATCACCACGCCCAGGTAGCCCAGGGCGATCGCCAGCCAGTCCCGCAGCGCCAGGCGCTGCCCCAGCACGGGCACGGACAGCAACGCCAGCATGATCGCCCAGGAATAATTGATGGTCTGCGCCTGCTGGGCGGGCAGCAGGTCATAGGCGGCGAGGAGCACCCCGTAATAGAGCGTGGGGTTGATGGCTCCAGTGAGCAGATAGCGTCCCGGCTCACGCCCCAGGGTCCGCAGCAGCTCCCTGCCCCGCCCCCGCAGCACCAGCGTAGCGACCAGGGCGAGGGCCGAGGTGCAGATCGCCACGGTGAGCAGCTGCAGCACCGTCAGCTCCTGCAGGGCCAGCTTGAACGCCGTCGCCACGGTGGACCACAGCAGCACGGCGGACAGTCCGAGGAGCAGGGCGCGGCGGTTATCGGTCGACATCTGGGGCATGCATCCGGTGGGCAGACGGCGCAGTTTATCGGACCGCGCTCGCCCTGACAGCCGCCGCAGACTGTACCGCGGGGAGCTTTTGCGGCATCCTCAAACGCTTTGCGATCCTCGGTAGCCTGACCTTGAGCAAAACACGCCATGCGAATGAGCGCCTGACCGTCGGTCTGGCCCTCACACCCATCGTCTTCCTGATCCTGCTCCTCGCGGCATCGGTTTACCTCTTCGGCGCCGACGCCTCCTACGGTGCAAACCAGATCGCCCTCGTGCTCGCCACCGCCGTCACGGCCCTCGTGGGTCATCGCACGGGCGTTCGCTGGCACGAGTGCCAGGACGGCATCATCGACGGCATCGGCGTCGGCCTGGGCCCCACGCTGATCCTGCTGTCCGTGGGCATGCTCATCGGCACGTGGATCCTCTCGGGCACGGTCCCCACGATGATCTACTACGGCGTGCAGATTCTCGACCCCCACATCTTCTACGCCGCCAGCGCGCTGATCTGCGCCATCGTCGCCATCAGCGTGGGCAGCTCCTGGACCGTCGCCGGCACCCTGGGCATTGGCCTCATGGGCATCGCCGGCAGCTTCGACCTGTCACCTGCCATCGCCGCCGGTGCCATCGTCTCCGGCGCCTACTTCGGCGACAAGCTCTCGCCCATGTCCGACACCACCAACCTGGCCGCCGCCTCCACGGGCGTGGACCTGTTTGAGCATATCCGCCACATGCTGTGGACCACGGTGCCAAGCTTTCTGATCGCCCTGGCGGTGTTCGCCCTCCTCGGCGGCGGCGATGCCTCCACGCCGGAAGAGATCGCGGCGCTGCAGGCCAGCCTGCAGGTGGAGTTCCACATCGGCCTGCACCTGCTGCTGCCCCTGGTGCTCATGCTGTTCCTGGTCTACAAGCGTTTCCCCGCCTACCCCGCCATCATCGTCAGCGCCCTTGCCGGCGCGGTATTTGCCGTGATTTTCCAGCCTGAGGCCGTGCAACGCCTGGCCGGAGACGGGGACCTGGCCCCCGGCGTCGCCTTGTTCAAGGGCGTCTGGCAGGCCCTTTTCGCAGGCTATGAAGCCAACAGCGGCAACACCTTCCTTGACGAACTGCTGAGCAAGGGCGGCATGAGCAGCATGCTCAACACCGTGTGGCTCATCATCTGTGCGCTGGGCTTTGGCGGCATCCTGGAACGCACCGGCATCCTCAACTACATGCTCAACGCGGCGCTGCGCCTGGTGAAAGGCACGGGCTCCCTCATTGGCACCACCGTAGCCACCTGCCTGGCCACCAACATTCTCGCCGCCGACCAGTTTATGGCGGTGGCCCTGCCAGGCCGCATGTTCCGCGAGGCCTACGAGGACCGGGGGCTGTCGCGCCTGAACCTGTCCCGCACCCTCGAAGACTCCGCCACCCTGACCTCGGCGCTGATTCCCTGGAACACCTGCGGCGCCTACATGTCGGCGACCCTGGGCATCCTCACGCTGGAATACGCTCCCTACGCGGTCTTCAATTACATCTGCCCGATCATCGCCATCGTCTACGGCGTAACCGGCTTCGCCCAGAAACCGGCGGAGGCAGAGGAAGCAGCCCCCCTGCCCCAGGCTGGCTGAAGCACCATGGAAGACGGCTGGGATTACGCAAACCCGTTTCTCCACCACGACGTGGTCACCGCGACCGACGTGGATGGGCTGCAGCACACCAACAACGCCGTGTACGTGCGCTGGTGCGAGGCCTGCGCCTGGGCCCATTCCGCCGCCCT
Organism: uncultured Halieaceae bacterium; assembly: GCA_963973805.1. Classification (GTDB taxonomy): domain Bacteria; phylum Pseudomonadota; class Gammaproteobacteria; order Pseudomonadales; family Halieaceae; genus Congregibacter. The sequence goes on from CAXBBA010000003.1 coordinate 5,189, forward strand.
GGGCCTGGACCTGAATGCATACCAGCGCCTGGATCGGGCCATGGCGGTGGTGGAAGCCCGCTACGAATACCTCCAGGCCTCGCGCCTCGGCGACGAGATCATCACCGGCACCTGGATCATCGATTGGGACCGGCGCCTGACCATGCGCCGCCTGTTCCAGATTCGCCGCGCCGATGGCACCACGCTGCTGCGCGGTGAACAGCGCTTTGCCTGCATAGAGATCAGCACCGGGCGGCCACGGCGCCTGCCCCGGGAATTCCTCGACGGATACGGCCCGGCGATTCTTCAGCAGGAATCGGCTGAGGACGCGTCCTGAAGCAGCGTGAAGTCCACCCGCTACTACGACGCCAACAGCGAGCGCCTGAGCCAGCGCTACGATGCGCTTGACCCGGAAGATCTGAACCGACCCTGGCGCTCGATACTGGAGCGCCCTCCGGGCATGGCCTGCGATATCGGCGCAGGCAGCGGTCGCGATGCCCGCTGGCTGGCGACCCGGGGCTGGGAGGTGGTCGCGGTGGAGCCCAGCGCAGCCATGCGCCGCCTTGGCGAAGAACGATCCGCCAGCCACGCGATCACCTGGCTCGACGACCATCTGCCGGGCCTGGAAGCGCTGCGCCGCATCGGTCACCGCTTCGACCTCATCCTGTTGTCGGCGGTGTGGCAGCACCTGCATCCCGATGAGGGCGCGCGGGCCCTGCGCGTGCTGTCAGAGCTGCTGCGCCCCGGCGGACACCTGGTCATCACCCTGCGCCACGGCCGCGACGATGCCGAGAACCGCGAACGGGGCTTTTATCCAGTGGCCGCGGACGAGATTCACCGCCAGGCGCAACGACGAGCCCTGGTCCCGGTGCTGCAAACTATGCAGCGGGACCTGGAGCGCGATGACCTGGACTGGGAGACGCTGGCGTTCACCCTGCCCGACGACGGCTCCGGCAGCCTCGCGCTTCTGCGTCACATCATCGTCAACGACAACAAGTCCTCCAGTTACAAACTCGCCCTGCTGCGGGCGCTGGCCCGCATTGCCGAAACATTGCCCGGGGCTGTCATGCGCCGGGACGAGGACTCGGTGGAAATTCCCCTTGGCCTGGTGGGACTACTGTGGCTGAAGCTCTATCGCCCCCTGATCCTGCAGCACAACCTCCCCGTGGGAACCGCGCGAGGCATCGGCTTCGCGGGAGAGGACTTTTACCGTCTGGCGGACTGGTCGGACTTTGATCTGCACGTAGGCAGCGCGCTCAGCCCCCAAAACAGCGCCATCCTTGCGGGAGCCCTGCGCGATGCCTGCGCAACGATTGTCCAGATGCCCACGCGCTACATCACCTGGCCCGGACAGAACCGGCAGATCTTCGAAGGTTTGCGCCAGCCGGTGCGCAGGACGGCAACGGCACAACGTATCGACATGGCATTTCTGAGTCGTTTCGGCAGCTACCGCATACCTGCGGCCGTGTGGCGCACCCTGGGTGAGTATGCGAGCTGGATAGAACCGGTCATCGTTCGGGAGTGGTCGGACCTGATCGGCCGCTGGAGCGTCAGTGACTACCGCCGCGTACCTGGCGAGATCTTCGCCTGGGAAGAACGGCAGCGCTTCACTGGCATCGCGCGCCACCGCATGGACGGCCTTGCCCAGGACGGTGCCGCGGTCCGCTGCGTCTGGTCAGGAACCCGCTCCAGAACGCTGCAGATCGACCACTGCTTCCCCTGGGCCCGCTGGCCCAACAACGATCTCTGGAATCTGGTTCCCGCCGCAGCCACCGTCAATCGCGCCAAGTCCGATCGCCTGCCCAGCGTGAGCATGTTTCATCGGGCCGAAACCCAGATGCTCGACTGGTGGCAAAGGGGATATCTGGAATCACCGCTGCGCCAGCGTTTCTTCGATGAGGCGGAGCTGGCCCTGCCGCTCGTGGGAGAGCTGCGTGGTGAAGGCGATCTCGCCAGCGTGTTCCACGCCATGCTGCATCAGCGGGCGCGTCTGAAGGCGAATCAACAACTTGTGGACTGGGAGCTCTAGCGCTGTCCGCCCCTTCCCTCGCAGTGCCGGGTCGCCCCCCCTCAGGCACGCTCCCAGGCAAAGGGGAGCACATCGCCAATGCGCCGCTCCCCACGCTGGAGCATGAACAGGCGATCGACGCCCAGGGCGACGCCGCTGCAATCGGGCAGGCCGGCCTCCATGGCGGCAACGAGACGCCCATCGAGCTGACGCGGCTCCCGCCCCAGCGCCCGCCTCCTCGCATTGTCCGCAGCTGCCCGGCGCTGCAGCTCCACCGGATCACACAGTTCGTGATAGCCATTGGCAAGCTCCAGGCCGTCCACGTAGAGCTCAAAGCGCTCCGCGACGCGATCATCACCGGCGCCGGAGCAGCGCGCCAGCGCCGCCTGCGTGGGCGGGTAGTCACGCACGAACACCAGCCCCTTCCCGCATAGCGCAGGCTCGACGCAGTGGCTCATGAGCAGGTCGAGCCAGTCATCGCGGCTCAGGGACTCGGCGGCCAGATCAACGTGCTCGCGGGCGCACTGCGCCAGGGCAGGGGTGCTCGCGGTAAACGGGTCCAGATCGAGCACTTCGCGAAACAGGTCCCGATAGCAGTAGATCGCCGACGATGATATTCCGAGCACATCGCTGACGAGCTGGCGTACCTCATCGATGAGATCGTCCAGCGAGAACCCCAGGCGATACCACTCGAGCATGGTGAATTCGGGATTGTGGCGACCGCCCTCCTCGCCGTAGCGAAACACCTTGCCCAGCTGGTAGATGTCTCCACTGCCATTGGCGAGGAGGCGCTTCATGGCGAATTCCGGCGAGGTCTGCAGGAATCGGGGCGGCCGCCCCGGAACCTCGGTGATGAGGGGTTCGATATGCGGGTCCGTCACACCGAAGGCACTGAGTACCGGGGTGTCGACTTCGAGCACGTCGCGCCCGGCGAAGAAAGCGCGCAGCTGCGCAAGGAGCGCCGCCCGGGCGCGCAGCCCATCCCGGGACAGGCCTGGGCGCCAGTCGCTCATGGTGCCGGGCGTGCGCGCGGCTCAGCTTTTGCCGGCGCGGGCCACGTATTCGCCAGTGCGGGTGTCCACGCGGATCGCCTCACCCTGGGTGATGAACAGGGGTACACGCACCACGGCGCCGGTGCTGAGCGTAGCGGGCTTGGAACCGCCCTGCGCCGTGTCGCCCTTGAGGCCCGGGTCCGTCTCGGTGATTTCCAGCTCGACGAAATTTGGTGGCGTTACGGACAGGGGCGTGCCGTTGTACAGCGTCACCTCGCAGGAATCCTGCTCCTTGAGCCACTTGCCCGCATCACCCAGGGCTGCTGCGTCCGCCTGATGCTGTTCGAAGCTGTTCGGATCCATGAAGTACCAGAACTCGCCGTCGTTGTAGAGGTACTCCATCGTCATGTCCATGACGTCGGCGCCCTCGAGGCTCTCGCCGGACTTGAAGGTGCGTTCCCAGACCCGTCCGCTCTTGAGGTTGCGCAGCTTCACGCGGTTGAACGCCTGGCCCTTGCCCGGCTTGACGAACTCGTTGTCGAGGATGCTACAGGGCTCGCCGTCGAGCATTACCTTGAGACCGGAGCGAAATTCATTGGTGGAGTAATTGGCCATGGCTTGGTTACCGGGGAAGTCTGGACGCGCGCGATCATACCGTACCGGGTTCGCAAAATCAGTGTTTGGCGTTAGGCGCAGGCCGCCACTTGAGCTATGCTCGAGCAGATCAGAGCCGGACAAGGACAGGCCCCGGTGACACCGACACAACAGACGGCCCTGCGCCTGCCGGAGCAGGATCTCGAACGCTGCAACCTTTTCGAATCCAATTTCGACGCGGTCGCGGCGTGGGTGGACGAACTTCCCCTCGGCAACCCCCAGCGTTCCGGCACGAGTCTGCGTACGGCATTTTCGGAGCTGAATCGCGTAGCGCTGGATCCAGGGGAGCGTTTCCGGTTACTGGAACTGCTGCGTTCCCCCGCGCACTCCGTGATCACCTCGATGACCCGCGCCTGTCTGAACCAGCCCATCGTGCTGGACGACGACTCGCAGATCCGTGCGGATCTCATCGCCGACCTCTGCAGTCTCATGGCCGCGGGCTACACGCTCACAGCAATCCACACGATCCAGAACAGCGGCCACTCCGCCGAAGCGAACCCGGCGCGCCTTGCCTGTGAATCCCTGCATCGCGCCATGGTGCATTCGGGACAACGCATCCTGCTGGCCTACCTGCTCTACCAGTCCGTGGAGCTGAACTGCTGGGCCGGTATTCACCAGCTCTATGCGCTGACGGAGCGCCAGCAGCTGGCGCGACTGCCCGTCGAGGACGGCCTGCGCGACCTCCGCAGCAGCGTGGCGCAGGAATACCTGCCGCCCCTGCTCCTGGCCTGCTCCCGGCCCAACCAGCTGCGTCAGCACGACATTGCGGGGGCCTACCGCGCCTTCCAGGAATGGCGGGAGCTCGTGGATCTCCAGGACCCGGAGCTGGGTTCCGGCCTGTTCGCTGTCGATATGCTGGGGGATCAGCCCCCGGCGTTCGCCGAACTGCTGGTCCGCCGCGGCACCACGCACTTCCGCTACATCAACACCACCGCCCTGATCAAACACCTCGAAGAACTCAAGCACTCCCGCGGCACCCTGGGCCTGCGGGTCATTGAGTTCGATCGCGAGACGCGCCTGGACACGAATCTGCTGGAACACCTGATCAAGTCCCTGGGCGAGATCAGCCAGGAGGCACGCTCCACGCTGCATATCGCCACGGGCCTGAGCAACGTGCATTATTTTGTCGCGGGTGAACGGAGCCTCGATGAGGTGTTCCAGGGAGTGGCCAACGCGGCCCGCAACGAGCACGGCACCCAGAACCCCTTCATGGTGAACGCCAAACACGGCGACAAGTGGCAGCAGGCCAATCCCGAAGAGAAAAACGAAGATCATGAAACGTCCGAGGAAGTCGCCCTGGGCGTTGACGTGGACCGCATCACGCGCGCCGCACTGGAGCAGAACGAACAGGCCCAGCAGCGACCCGTGCGCCATGTAGTGCACTCCGTGCGCACCACCAACACCAGCCCCGGCGGCTACTGCGTTGAATGGAATGATCCCCCGGACGGCATCCACATCGGCGATGTGGTGTGCGTGCGCGAATCCGACATGGAATACAGCGACTGGACCGTCGCGGTCATTCGCTGGGTCAGCCAGGTGAAGCACGCTCCCATGCTCCTGGGGCTGGAGTTGATCAGCCCCCGCGGTACGGCCTATGCCGCGCAGGTGAAAATGCCCAATGGGGAGTATTCCCGCCCCATCCGCGTTCTCCTGCTGCCCGAGATACCCCTGGTGGGCCAGTCCCACACCCTGGTGGTTCCCCGCATGGTTTTCAAGGAAGGCCAGCGCATTACGCTGACGCGCGAAGAAGACGCATTCCTGGTCAAGCTCAAACGCCAGGTGGCATCCACGGGATACTTCAGCCAGATGGACTTCGACTACCTGCGCCAGCTCGACGACGATATCGAGAATTCCCGACGCGAGAAGCTGCCCACCTCGGCCTTTGAGTCCGTGTGGAGCGAAATCTAGCTCGCGTCTCCCCGGATCTGGTCGTCGGACAGACCCAACAGGTAGAGCAGCGCATCGAGCCCCCCGTGCATTACGCAGTGGGGGGCTTCCTGGCGCACCAGAGGCTTGGCGTGAAAGGCCACGCCCAGACCCGCGGTGTGCAGCATGGGCAGATCGTTCGCCCCGTCACCCACCGCAATCGTGTCCGCCAGGGCAATCCCCTGCTCCCGGGCCACGGACTGCAGCAGATCCACCTTGCGCTGGCCATCCACGATTTCACCCACCACCTCACCGGTGAGCGCCCCGTCCCGGATTTCGAGGCAGTTGGCGTGGACCTCATGCACCCCCAGCAACTGCTGCAGGCGCCGGGCGAAGTAGTCAAATCCGCCGGAGAGAATCACCGTGTAGTGGCCCTGCGCCGCGAGGGAGCGCAGCAGGCGGGGGGCGCCCGCCATCACCGGCAGCGAGGCGGCGATGTCTTCCAGTACCGCACTGTCCAGCCCGCGGAGCTTGCCCATGCGCTCCCGGAAGCTGGCCCGAAAGTCCAGCTCCCCACGCATGGCCCGTGCCGTCACCGCGGCAACGGCGTCGCCGACGCCCGCACGCTTCGCCAGCTCGTCGATCACCTCGCACTCGATGAGCGTGGAATCCATGTCAAAGGCCACCAGGCGTCGCCGGGGCCGTTTGTCGGCGGTGCTCATCAAAGCGAGATCGGCGTTCCAGCGCTGGCCCAGCCCCTGCAGTTCCCCGCGCCGGTCCGTGTCTGCCAGACCCGGCAGGTAGAGCTCCAGCACCTGGGCTGGCGCCCCTGCGGCACTCAGGCGTCGCAGCCTGCCCGGCATGGCGCCCCAGCGTTGCAGCACCGTGGCAAGCTCCCGGGGGACCTCCCCGGAGGCCATGATCACGGTGAGCACCGGTGCGGTGTCCGGACCGCCGGTGGTCGGCGCCGCTTCGGCTCCCGCGGTCCCGCGTAGGCCCCGGGCCCGAAGCTCTTCTGGCACCGCGGCGGCGCTCCGGGGTGAAGCGCCTGAGCAATACAGCGCATCGCCGTGAATCCAGACATCGTCCAGCTGCGCCGGCAGGGGCAGCAGCGCCGCGATGGATTCGTGATTCAAGGACGCCTCGAGGGCATAGGAAAACTGCGAATTCATGGTGTTTCGTGGTCGTTTCGGGGGCCGCAAGTGTACCCCACAGACGGATCGGGCGAGACGCCGGAGCGGCCGAAGCTTATACTGCGCGCGAACCCCAGGCCCCGGCCCCATGCAGCGTTTCAGAGAACTCAGCCTTACGCTCCAGCTTCCCCTCGTCGCCGCGGGCGCTACGCTTGTGGCCGGCCTTTGCCTGCTCTGGCTTGCGCTCACATCCGCGGCCTACCTGCAGGACGAACGCGAGGAGCGCTATGGCCAGTCCCTCGCGGCCCAGGTCGCCGCGACGGTCCACGAGCCACTGCAGCGGGGTGATCTGCTCAGCGCCCGCGCATCACTGCAACGGTTCATCGACAACAAGCTTGTGGCAGGCATCACCATCACCGATGTCGAGGGCATGCCCATGGGCGCTGCGGGCGTGTCCCACGGCGAGCTTTCCCACCGGGCACCGATCCGCATCGGCGACGACATCGCCGGAAATGTGGTGGTATTCATCGACGAGGGCACGGACCGCGAGGACCGCTGGCGTTTTCTGTTCAGCCTGCTCACGCTGACGGCGGCGTTGAGCCTGCTGGTCTTCCTTGGAACCCGGCTGCTGGCGCAGCGCTTCGCCACGGCCCTGCAGTCCATCAGCTCCCGGCTGCGCCTCAGGGACGGAGACGCGGCTCCCTCGGCAAGCAATGAACTGCTTCTGCTGGAGCAGGCGGTGGCGGAATTGCCCCTGGACATGCTGCGGGGCCACGCCGCCGTGCCTGCCGCCGCATCGGACTTCCACCGCGGAACCATCATCTTCGTCCACCTGGCGAGCCTCGCGCGCTACGTCGACACGCTGTCCGAGACCAACCTGCACCGCTACACCCGGCGCCTGCAACAGATTCTGCGCGCCGCCGCCCAGAGCTACCGGGGTGAGCTCGCGGTGGTACGCCCCTTCGGCGTCCTGATCAGCTTTACGGCCCAGCCCAATGCGGGTAGCGAGGCCCTGCGCGCCGCGTGCTGTGCCCACCTCATCGGCGCCATCGCCCGGGGTCTCGGCGAGCGCACCAGCCTGTCTTTCGACCTGGCGATGGCGCTGGGCCATTGCGAGCAGAGCGTGGATGGTGCCGATGACATGTATCCCCAGCTGCACCTGCAGGGGAATGTGGACGATCTGCGCGAGCAGTGCCTGCACTGCGAGGACTATCCGGCGGTCCTCGCCGCGGAGCAGGTCATGGAAGATGAGCAGCTCCGTACGGCTTGCGATGCCACGATCGGGAAGGACACCGCCATGGCGGACATCCGCGCCCTGGGTGCGGAGCAGGCGGCGCTGGTGGACCACCAGGCACGCCTTATCATCGAGAGAATTGTCACCCGCAGCGCCAGGGCCGCGGGCAACGCAGGACGTCCGTCCTAGCTCAGGAGGACGCCTCCATGCGCTCCACGCGCTGGAAGCCCCTGGGCAGCTTGTTGCCACGGCGACCACGCTCGCCGCAGTAGTGGTCCAGTTCCCCGCGCTTCAGGGTCAGGTGGCGCTTGCCCGCCCAGACCGTCAGCGCGCCGTCGTCACCGAGCACGGCCACAGCGACCACAAATTCTTCCCGCTCCTTCACCCGCGCCGAGGGGATGGCAATGATCTTGTTGCCCTTGCCGCGAGTCAGGCTCGGCAGCTCATCAATGGGGAACAGCAGCAGACGCCCCTCGTTGCTCACCGCCGCCACCCATTTGTGGGCGTCGGACACCAGCACCGGACTTACCACGCGCGCTCCCGCAGGGAGGGACAGCGCAGCCTTGCCGGAGCGGTTCTTGCTTTGCAGATCCGCGAGGGTGGTGAGAAATCCGTAGCCCGCATCCGAGGCCAGCAGACAACGCTGGCCACCGTCACCCATGAGCAGGCCGTCAAAGCCCGCGCCGGACGGCGGGTTGATGCGCCCGGTCAGCGGCTCGCCCTGCCCCCGGGCCGAGGGCAAATTGTGCGTGGCCACGCTGTAGGCGCGACCCGTGGAGTCGACAATGATCGCCGACTGGTTGCTCCGCCCCCGCGCCGCCAGCTTGAAGCGGTCGCCGGACTTGTAGCTCAGGGAGGAGGGATCCACCTCGTGGCCCTTGGCGGCGCGAATCCAGCCCTTCTCTGACAGCACCACGGTGATCGGGTCGGCGCTCATGAGCTCCAGCTCACTGAAGGCGCGCGCCTCTTCCCGCTCCGCCAGCGGGGAACGGCGGTCATCGCCGTACTGCTCGGCGATCGCCGTGAGCTCCTTCTTCATCAGGGTCTTCATGCGCGCGTCGGAGCCCAGGGTCTTCTGCAGCCAGTCCCGTTCCTTCTCGAGCTCGTCCTGCTCACCGCGAATCTTCATCTCTTCGAGCTTGGCGAGGTTGCGCAGCTTCAGTTCGAGGATCGCCTCGGCCTGCACGTCGGTGATGCCAAAACGCTCCATCAGTGCGGGCTTGGGCTTGTCCGCGGTGCGGATGATGTGGATGACCTCGTCGATGTTCAGGTAGGCGACGAGGTAGCCTTCGAGAATATGCAGCCGCCGCTCCACGCGCTCCAGGCGGTAGCTCAGGCGACGGCGCACGGTCTCGCGGCGGAACTTCAGCCACTGGTGCAGGATTTCGTCCAGGGTGCGAACCCCGGGGCGGCCATCGATACCGATCATGTTCAGGTTGACCCGGTAGCTGCGCTCCAGGTCTGTGGAGGCGAACAGGTGGCTCATGAGCGCCTCGCGATCCACGCGATTGGAGCGCGGCACCACCACCAGACGCGTCGGGTTCTCGTGATCCGACTCGTCGCGCAGGTCCGCCACCATGGGCAGCTTCTTGGCCTGCATCTGCGCCGCGATCTGCTCCAGGATTCGCGACCCGGACGTCTGGTGCGGAAGGGCATGGATAATGATGTCGCCCTGCTCCACCTGCCAGGTTGCCCGCATGCGCAGAGCGCCCCGGCCCGTGGCATACATGCGCACGATTTCATCCGCCGGCGTGATGATCTCGGCGGAGGTGGGGAAGTCCGGCCCCCGCACGATCTCGCAGATTTCGGCGAGGGTTGTTTTCGGCGCAGCAATTCCGGCTCTTCGAGGGTGCCGTCGAAGTTCGGCATCCAGTCCACGGTGCCCTGGCCGAGTTCGCCCAGGAGCACATCGGCGTAGGCGGTGAGGCGCGACTCCGTGTAGCGCATGGCCGCGAAGGACTTGGGATCGTCCGCGGAGCCCCAGTTGCCCTGGCCATCCACCAGCGGATAGCGGTAGCTGAAGTCCTGGGCCATGAGCACCATGGCCTCGTAGGCGGCGCTGTCACCGTGGGGATGGAACTTGCCGATCACGTCACCAACGGTGCGCGCGGACTTCTTGAACTTGGCACTGGCCTTCAGGCCCAGCTCGCTCATGGCATAGATGATGCGGCGCTGTACGGGCTTCAGGCCGTCGCCGATGTGGGGCAGGGCGCGATCGAGAATGACGTACATCGAGTAGTCGAGGTAGGCCTTTTCCGCATACTGTTTAAGGGAAACGCCCTCGATGCCATCGTCATCGATGCTGCTGGTGTCGCTCATGGATTTGTCTCTGAAAGTACTGATGCGCGATCGGTGGATCGCGGTGGATTATGCTGCTTACTCGTCTTCGCTCGCTGAAGGGGGCCCCGCCGAGTCCTTGATACCGACGCTGCGCCGCTGCACGAGTTGCTCATTGAGGCTGACGATGGAGTTCGCCATATCTGTGAGCAGGGCGTGGATCGTGGCCGGGTTGGTCTTGATAAGATCCGTGAACTGACTGGTGGGCACCTTGACGACGCTGCAGCGGCTCCGCGCACGCACGGTAGCACTGCGATCGGCGTGGGTCAGGGCCGCCATGGCGCCGAAGATCTCACCGGGGCTGATGATGCCGACGGACACATCGTCCACCAGCACATCCGCGAGTCCCGCGGTCATATTGAATACGTACTGGGCCCGCTCACCCTGGGTGATGATGATCTCGCCGGGTTCATAGACCGCAAATCCGGGCGTGGTGACCACGTCAGCCTGGGTGTGCATGGCGGTCAGGCGGAGCATCATGCCGCTGTAGGTCACCAGCAGGCGTGTCCAGAGCTTGGTCGTCGCCGGCCGGGAAAACACCTGGGCCATGAACTCCAGCGCGCTGAAGGCATTGAGGCTGGCCCCGGCTTCGCTGCCGTAGTAGACGGCGACCTCCGCATCGCGGGTCCCCGCGATATCGGGCAACAGGATGTCGCCTTCTTCGAGCAGATAAACGGAGCGGTCTGAATAGCGCACGGTAACCGTGCCGCTCTCGACCAGGTAGAAGCGGGCGGCGTCAAAGCCACGGAAACTGCCCGATTGGGTCGGCGCGACCTCCACCCGGATCGGCAGCAGGTCGATCTCGTCGAGGAGCGCCTGCACCAGGCCGCGATACTGCTGGTTCAGAAGCTTGAAGTCGTCGGGTAAGTCAACGCTCGCTAGCATGCGCGGTCCGGGTACCATCCAGTTCATTGCGCCGGAAGCGACGCATCCGTCCGGATCATAGCAAGTTCTCCCCCCAGCGAGAACACGAAAAACTGGCGACGGACGGCTCCCGGGGGCTAGCATGGGCGTTTTAAAAAGTTTCGGCAGGTCAAAAAGATGCAAGGGAAAGGTGAGTGGCAGTGGAAGACCTTCGACGCGCTCAGCGGCGCGGAGGTCTACGCGATACTTAAACTGCGTTCAGAGATATTTGTGCTGGAGCAGGAATGCCCCTATCTGGACCCGGACGGCCTGGACCCGCAGGCCTGGCACTGCCTGTATCGGGAGCAGGGAACGCTGAAGGCCTACCTGCGCAGCCTGGCGCCGGGATCCACTTACGCACAGGCGAGCTCCATCGGCCGCATCGTGGTCGACGCCAGCTGCCGCGGACAGGGCCTGAGCCGGGAGCTCATACAGCGCGGCATCGACTTCAACCGCCAGCGCTGGCCGGACCACGCGCTCGAAATCGGCGCCCAGGCACACCTGCGCAAGCTGTACGAATCCCTGGGCTTCAGGGAGTGCGGTGAGCCCTACGACGAGGACGGAATCCCCCACCTGCACCTGCGCCTGGCAAGCTCCTGACGGGGGTCACGCCTGGGGGCGGCTGCGAAGGAGAAACGTGACGGGGCCGTCGTTGGTCAGGCTGACCTGCATATCGGCGCCGAAGCGCCCTCCCGCCACCGGGTCGTGCACCGAAGAAGCGTAGGCGAATAGCTCTTCGAAGAGCGGCTCGGCCTGGGCCGGGGCCATGGCGGTGGAAAAGCCCGGACGCAGTCCCCGGGCCGTGTCCGCCGCAAGGGTGAACTGGGAAATAAGGAGCAGACCGCCGCCGCTGTCGCGCAGGCTGAGGTTCATGCGCCCATCGGCATCGGAGAATACCCGGTACTTCAACACGCGCTCGAGCAAGGCCCG
>CAXBBA010000004.1:0-16614 GCA_963973805.1 uncultured Halieaceae bacterium
CGCGGGACAGCCTCTGTCACCCATTGCCCTGATAGCGCACACCGACACGCTTCGCGTGTTCACAATCGGCGAAGCCGCCAGCGAGGGCCTGGAGTTGCTTGCCGAGGGTGGAGACAACTCTGGCCTGCTGGACGAGTTTGATGGTCGCGGCGAAGTCAGCGGCGAGGCGCCCGTAGGCCCCGGTGCCAGCGAGACCCTGACGCTGGAGCTTGATAGCGACGATACGGCAGCCACTGTGCTGTCGGTGATCACCATGCTCGTCAATACCAATGACGCCATCACCGGTTTCACGGGCATGGACCTGGCGTCCCTCGCTGTGGGCGATAGCGTGACCGTCGATGCCGTGGCCTATGACGCGGGCACCGAAGCCAACTCCGAAGCAGCGGGCACAATTCCTGGCCCCGCCGACAGCGGTGAGGGCTTTAACGAGACCCGCGACGATCTTGGCGATCAGGTCACGATGCACCCCGGTGTGGTCACCGCCGCCGACGGCCTTGACGGCTCCGTGCTGATGCAGATCCACCGCTTTGACAACCCGGTGGCCCGCATCACCGTAACCCGGATACAGTAAGCTTCGGGAACCAGGGGTGTTAGTGTGGCTCTAACAGACTTATTCCGACTCGAGAGGGCACCGCTGAGCATGCCGGAGTCACCCAGCCCCCAACGATCTCCCCGACTGTTGCTGGTGGAAGACGACGAGGATATCGCCCGCCTCGTCGTTCTTCATCTCGCCGATATCAACGCCACGGTTCATCACTGCAACCGCGGTGACGAAGCACTGGAGCAGGCCCTGGAACACAACTGGGACCTGATCATTCTGGACCTGAGGTTGCCGGGCCTCAGCGGACTGGATCTGTGCCGTACGCTCCGGGAAAGGGACAACTACACACCGGTGCTGATGCTCACGGCCAAAAGCACTGAACTGGATCGCGTGCTGGGTCTGGAACTGGGTGCCGACGACTATCTCACCAAGCCCTTCAGCCCCCTTGAGCTCGTTGCCCGGGTCAAGGCCCTGCTGCGCCGGGCCACGCTGACGCAGCGCGGCACAGCTTCCGGACAGGAGACCCAGATTCACCAGGGCCCTTTTCGCATCTGCATCGAAAGCCACACGGTTACCGTGCACGACAAGCCCGTGGAACTGACCTCCAGGGAATTTGACCTGCTGCTGCACTTTGCCCGCCAGCCCGGGCGAGTCTTCAAACGCGCAGAACTACTGGACGAAGTCTGGGGCTACGGTCACGAGGGTTATGAACACACCGTGAACACCCACATCAATCGCCTGCGCCGCAAGATCGAAACCAACCCTGGCGAACCGGAGCACGTCGTGACAGTTTGGGGCGTTGGCTACCGTTTTCAGGTCAGCCCGTGAACGCCCTCAAGCGCCTGCATGTTCGCCTGGGCCTGGCAATGGCAGCTCTCTTTGCGCTGCTCGCCGGCGCCCTGATCTGGATCAGCGCCCAGACCAGCAATCTGTACTCCCTCGAGACAACCCAGCGCATCAATCGCGACATCGCACTGCACGCGGCAGAAGACATGCCATTGCTGGACGAGAATGGGGTGAACGAAGCGGCGCTCAAGGAACTGGCGCACCACGTTATGTTCATCAACCCCATCGTCGAGGTGTACCTGCTCGACCCCCAGGGTCAGGTGCTGTCCCATGCACTGCCCTACGGCACCGTGTTGCGTGATCGCGTAGACATGCAGCCCCTGCGGCAGTTTCTCGAGAACGAGCACAAGCTGCCAATCTTTGGTGATGACCCCCGAAGCCTGACGGAGCGCAAAACTTTTTCCGTATCGCCCATCGTCGACAGCAACGGCACCACGCAGGCGTACCTGTATACCGTGCTCAACGGTAAGACCTGGGATGGGATTCGCCGCTCCCTGGCCGAGAGCTACAACCTGCGTACGGGCGTGTACGCCATCCTGCTGGCGACGGTTGCCGCACTGGCGGGAGGGCTCGGCCTGTTTCTGTGGCTGACGCGTCGCCTTCGGCGCCTGTCGGCGGCGGTGCAGTCCTACCGCAAGGGTAGCTTCGAGCAACCCCTGGCGCTACCGCCCTCGGACAAGGGAGATGAACTGGACGAGCTGGGGGGCGCAATGCTGGAAATGAGCGAACGCATCGACCGGCAGTTCAACGCCCAGCGCGAAATCGACCGCAATCGTCGCGAGCTGATTGCCAATGTCTCGCACGACCTGCGCACACCTGTGTGCTCAATTCAGGGCTATCTCGAAACCGTGCTGGTGAAGGACCTGCCCCCCGCTACGGAACGCGAGTACCTGAATACCGCTCACCGCCAGTGCATACGCCTGAACGAACTCATTGGTGAACTTTTTGAGCTATCAACGCTGGAATCAGGCACCGTCGAACCCCAGTGGGAACGTTTTGCGGTGATGGAACTGGTGCAGGACATCATTCACGACCACGAACGCATGGCCGCCGACCGGCAGATCACCCTTCGCGCCCAGTGCTCGACCCCCCAGATAGAAGTGTATGCCGACATCGCCATGATCCACCGAGTGCTGGACAACCTCATCAACAACGCCCTGCGCCACACCGGTGTGGGGGGCGAGATTGTGCTTCGGGTAACCGATGACCGGGATCGGGTGCGCGTCGAAGTGATCGACAACGGTGAAGGCATCGCAGCACGCGACATTCCGCACATCTTTGATCGCTTCTACCGCAATGAAGTGGGAGCTGACGCCGACGGACACGGCCTGGGGCTGGCGATCGTGAAATGCATTGTGGACCTGCACCGCTCGTCGATCAGTGTGCGCAGTGCGCCGCAGCAAGGAACGGAGTTCTCCTTCTGGTTACCGCAGCAGGCCTGACACCCCGCTCGAAACGTCCTCTCTCATTGATCACGATAAACCTTGCATATCTGGACTACAACTCCATAATTGCAAGGATGTTTCGCCGACGCTTACAGCCTCACCTCACGGAAGCCCTCGACGAGGCACCAGCGGTCGCCTTGCTCGGCCCCCGCCAGGCGGGCAAAACCACGCTGGCGCTCGACATCGCGGACACGCGCCCATCAATCTACCTTGACCTTGAGTCCGAGGCAGACCGCGCCAAGCTCGCCACGCCGGAGCTCTACCTAGGACAGCACGCCGACAAGCTGGTCATCCTCGACGAGATCCAGCGCACCCCCAAGCTCTTCCAGAGCCTGCGCGGCCTGATCGACACGGGCAGGCGCAGCGGAAAGGGCAAGGGGCGCTTCCTTGTTCTTGGCTCCGCATCCATCGACCTGCTCAGACAGTCCAGCGAGACACTCGCGGGCCGCATACGCTACCTGGAGCTGGCGCCCCTGGACGCGGGCGAGGTTGATAGCAATCAACTCAACGCGCTCTGGTTGCGCGGCGGCTTTCCCGAAAGCCTGCTGGCCGACAGCGACGCCGCCAGCCTGCGCTGGCGCCGCGACTTCATCCGCACCTACCTCGAGCGCGACATCCCCCAGCTCGGCCCGCGGATTCCTGCCGAAACGCTACGCCGCTTCTGGACCATGCTCGCACACCAGCAGGGCTCACTGCTCAATGCTGCGGCGCTGGCGCGCTCCTTGGCTGTGGACGGCAAGACCATCGCGAACTACCTCGATCTGCTCGTCGATCTACTACTCGTGCGCCGGCTGCAACCCTGGCACGGCAACGTGAAGAAGCGCCTGGTAAAATCGCCGAAGGTCTACGTGCGCGATAGCGGACTGGTACACGCCCTGCTGGGCATCGACGACCAGGAGGCACTGCTGGGCCACCCGGTCGCCGGGGGCAGCTGGGAGGGACTGGCCATCGAGTCGCTGATCGCAGCGGCCCCAGAAGGCACCGAGGCCTACTTCTTCCGTACTTCTGCTGGCGCCGAGATCGACCTGCTACTGCAGCGCCCGGGCGAGCGCAAACCCTGGGCGATCGAGATCAAGCGCGGGCTATCACCGAAGCTGGAGCGTGGGTTTCATCATGCCTGTGAGACGGTGGAGCCGTTGCAGCGGCGTGTCGTTTACGGTGGGAGCGAGCGATTCCCACTGGCGAGGAATGTGGATGCGTTGTCACTGTCGCAGCTGTGCGACGAACTCGCAGCAGTGAGCACATGATGGTGAGCTTCTTGTAGTGATGGGTTAATCCACTCACCACCTGCTTTGCCTGAGCGACCTGCCATATCTGGTACTGGGCGCCGGGCATGAGTGCCACGCCAATACCGCCTGGCCACCTACATAAACCTCGTCTGCCGAGTCAGCAGACCAGGCTCCATTCGGGAATCACCGTCGAAACTGCTACGCTGGACCGCAGGGAACAAGCAGAGAGCGAATAAAATGCTGCCACGTCTGATTCTCATGCTGGCGTCGATGAGCTGCGCAGGCGTGGTGCTGGCCGGTAACGGGGACCCAGCGGTGCTGGCCGCCCGAAAAGATCTGGCAAGCCGTCTCGCCGTGCCCGTGGAACGCGTCGCGGTGGAATCCATCAACATTGGCGACGAAGCCGACCCGACCGGCGGCTGCGTACGCATCGGCGCGCCCGTGGCGGAGTCCATGAACAAGGGCACCGGGCTGGTGCTCATCGTTGCCGGGCAGAAGCACTACTACTACGCCAGCGAAGGGCAGGAGTATCACTACTGCGAACTCCCCTCGACAAAAAAAAGGGGGCCCGTAAGGCCCCCCGATAGTTGAGTCCAGCCCCCCTGTGGGGGCTGCCGCCAGAAATCAGCGGGCCTGAAGCAGCAGGGCTTCGGAGCTCTCTTTGGCACCGCCGCGATCACTGGCACCGCGGTCTCCGTTGCTGAACAGCAGCAGCCCCGTTTCCCGCGTATTCCCTGGCCAGAGACCGAAGTCCAGCACCGTGACATCGGCGCTGCTTTCGCCGGGCACGTCTACCGGATCGAGAACGTAGTACTGCTCGCCCAGGGGCGTGATCGTGATGTCACTGACCACATCACCGGGACCGCCGAAGTAGAAGTCGAAGGCCTCGACCTGCATATCGACGTTGGTGCTCAGCATATCCGTACCGGTGAGCCCCACCTGTTCCGCGCAGATCGTCAGCACCGTGTTAGCGGTGTTGGTCGCATGCTCTGCATAGAAGAACGCGTCAATGGTGCCCGCGTTCAGGTTCCAGGACAGCGTCAACTGACGGCCATCATCGATCGTATTGAGCGCTCCGGTGGTGAACACCGACTGATCGTTGTTGAACACCTGGTAGTCGAAGACCCCATCCTGGTCCGTGTCCAGGGACACGATCAGCTTGATGGGCAACAGGTGCGTCTGCCGCTCCCAGGTATTGATGGCAAAGGTCCACAGGAACGACTCTTCCGCCGAGCAGAAACCGGCCGGCACGGGAATGGTGTTCACACCCACCGCCCGTATGTCCGGTGTCGGAGCCTGCTCACCGACGCCACCTTTCGGCAGGACGCCGCTGGTGGCAACGAGCGAGTAGAAGTCGTTCTGCGCCGTGCCTACACCAAGGTTCTTGATGGTATAGGTCGCTTCCGATTGACGACGGAACATGACGAAGCCATCGACCGCCGGACGACCGCGGGAGCCGAAGGAGCGCTTGCCGGGACCCCGGGTCTTCAGGTTCGCCGATTTGCGCGGCAGCACCTGCCAGGGCACGTGCACTTCCTCGTCGCCGGAGCTGAAGGTCAGGTACCCATCGTACTCCTGGGCATTGAGCAGGGCCGGGTCCGCACCCCCGCTACCGGAGTTCATGGTGTTCCCACCCAGGTTTTCGCCATTGATCAACAGGCTCACGGGTATCGTTTCTGAGTCCCCCGCGGCCACGGTGACCGCACTGGTCACCACGACATCGATCGCGCCAGAGGCGGCATCGGTGGGATCGCGGAAGCTCGCGCTGACGTCATAGGTGCGCGATTCGCTGGAGTAGTTGGTGATTTCGATCTCCTTCTCCACCTCCATCGAACTGCTGTAGACGTCAACGAAGCCAAAGCTCAGGGCACCGGACTTGCTGTCCTTGTCCCACACCGCCGTGGATGCCATGACCGCTCGATCCGCGCGCACTTCGCCGCCGCCGATGCGGGTGATGGGAGCCGGGCCGGTGAAGGCGTCCGTGTTGATGTCAGTTTCACCCGTGTTGATGAGGCGAGCCTTGACCTCGTGGACTGCAAGCGTCGGCTCCGCCGACAGCAACAGCGCCGCAGCGCCGCTCACCATCGGAGCGGCACCCGAAGTGCCACCGAACGGCTCCGTGCCCGTTCCACTGCCCGCCACCGCCGATACGGAAGCACCGGGCGCACCAATCTCAGGCTTGATCTGGTTGTACTCGTTGCTGGGACCACGCGACGAGCTGCCGACGAGCGTGCCCACCAGTTGCAGTCCGTTTGCCGGGTCCACAACCGCAAGCTCTCCCAGCATCGACTTCATCGCCAGGGAGTCCGCCTGATTGACCATGTAGCCGGGAATCGTCGTACTGCCACCATCGGCACCGCTGCCGCCGGCGAAGGGGTCGCCGGGAGCAACCAGACCGATGATGCCCACCGCGGCGCCCGCGTTGCCGACATTGAAGATCTTGGTGCCAAACTCACAACCACCGCGATCAACGAGTACAGTCATGCCCGTCAGGCTGCCCGCCGCGAAGGGCGCACAGCCATCCAGGTTTCCACCCGCTCCGTCGGCATACTGCAGATTACCGCCGACAACGCCCGCCGGGTCGACAGACCACGGCTGGAAGATGGCGGGGTAATCCGTTGAACCCACCGTGATGAACGGCAATTCCGCCGAGGGCACCTGGGTCTGGGCCACGGACAGGGCCGTCGGTGCCGCTCCGGGAGTGCCCGTGATGTAGGGCTTGTCGCCACTATTGCCGGACGAGGCGACCGTGAGAACCCCCAGCGCGCTGGCGTTGTCCACGGCGGCGGACAGGTCATCGTCAAAGGGCTGACCGTAATTGGAGCCCAGGGACATGTTCACGATGTCCATACCATCCGAAATGTCGCCATCACCGTTCGGGTCAACGGCATATTCCATGCCCTGTATCAGCGCGATACCGGAGCAGGAGGTGGCGACCGAGGAGCACACCTTCACCCCGTAGAGCTCAACGCCGGGAGCCACACCACCAACACCACCGATGATGTCTGCAACATGGGTACCATGGCCCGCTGCGGGTCCATCATCCAGGGGATCAGGGTCCGGGGCTTCGGGGCCATCCGGCCACACGCTGCCGGTGAAGTCATAACCACCGACGACCTTGGCCGTGGGGAAGGTCCCCGCTTCAATCACGCTGGGATCATCCGCCGCGTAGTCCGCCGGGTCCCCGGACCCGCCGAGGGCAGCATGGTAGTAGTCAATGCCGCTATCGAGCACCGCAACCCGCACACCGGTTCCGTCCGCACCTGCAGCCTGCACCGCAGCCGCACCGATGTAGGGGACCGTCTCTGACAGATCCAGCTGATAATCCTTGACCATCGTAACGCGGGACACCTCATCGTCATCGAGCAACGCTCCCACCTGGGATGCGTCCACCTCCATGACGATGGCGTTCAGCACGAGCTGCATCGACGTCACGACCCGGGCTCCGGGCGCCAGGCTCTCCGCCCTCCGCAGAAAAGTCGCCTGCTGCGCTTCGAGCGCCGTTTTGCGCCCCGTGATTGCCGCCTGGCTCTTGTCGGCAATCTGCGCCGCGGGATCACCCTTGAGACGAACCAACACGTTGACCCGCTGGCTCGAAGTCAGCGCATCCGCGTCGCTTACGGTCTGCAACAAGGGGGAAGAGAGGCGCTGCGCGGCAAGGTGTGCTGGCACAGCAGCGCTCATGCGCTCCTCCAGGCGCTCCTGCGCCGATGCGTTGGGCACCAGCGCCGGTATCAGGGCTGCCAGGCCGAGGGTTACACCCTGGTGCAGGCGTGTTCTCGCGTGGCGCCCCCATGGGACGCCTCGGCGCCGAGACGTATTCAGGTTGGACTTCGTGTGTTTCTCAGTCATACAGACAATGCTCCCCAGGAAAAAACTGTTTGTTATAAACAACTCCACGAACACCGGCGCACATACCACCACGCCGCATGTTCACTCTTTGCCTCTCTATCGCTGACTAGCACCGACAAAGAGGTTTGCACTGCTCCAAAACGAAAAAAGCCGCGCGACTCCAGGCCGCGCGGCTTTCGGTGCCTGTTACCCCGGGCTTGGGTGGTCGCTTTTGCAAGGCGACCTCAGGATGCTCTGCGACGTGCAACGGCACCTCCCAGAACACCTGCAAAGATCAGGACCAGAGTGGCCGGCACGGGCACTTCTGCGCCAAAAGCAGTGACGTACCAGGTTCCATCGATAACGTCGCCACCACCAAATTCCTCAATACGAGGGTCGCCAATCGAGGTGGGATTGAAGAAGTCGTAATCATTTACGAGAAAGTCTAAAAAGATGATTTCGCCAAAGTCAAACCAGAGCTCCGGGAAGCCGAAATCAAAGTTTACGTCATTGACCCCGGTAAACAATTGCCCGAACAGGGTCAGCGTAAAGTCAAACTGTGAGTTATCAAGGACGGAAAGGTCGCCGGGGTCCACATCAGCATCATCGTAAGTGACAGTGAGGGTACCCGTGCTGCCAATTACATCGTCTGCATAGCCGTAGTAGTCTTCGACGAAAACGTCCAAGTCCTCGGTGATGGGGGCGGCCTGTGCGCTGCCCACCAGGGCGAGGGACAGAATGCCAAACAGGGCGGAAACAAGTCTCGATTTAGACGGTTGCATTAGTGATCCTCAATCAAAAGTGGCCAGTGATTCGGTAACAGCAAACCCCGTGCCAGATTAAAAAATTCTTTTGATTGCAGTGTGATGCCTGTCGCAACAATTTTGTAATACGTCGCATTCTATCAGGCTTGTAAATTTTTTCGACACAGGGAGCGAGAGGCACCCTGCGCGCCAGCCCTGACCTGCGCGTCGCAATGTGTGTGGTCCGTCCCACCCCGGCGTAAGCGCCCCCCTGGCAGTGTCGCGGTGTCGCAGCCCATGATTTAAACTGCCCCCGCGTCCTGCCCGAAGGGGGAAACTGGCTGCCGTGTTCAATCTGATACCGTCTGTACGGGCCTTTCCAGGCCTGCTGCGGCGTTTTGTACCCACCGTAGTCATTGGATGCGCTCTGGGCCTCGCCTCCATGGCTATTTCGACGCCAGCGACCTTCGCCCTCAACCCGGAGCGCCAGTCCAGCCAGTACAACATTGACTATTTCGGCCAGAGTAACGGTCTGCCTTCGGAGGCCATCTGGGTCACCCTCGAAGGGCCCCGGGGCTTTCTCTGGGTCGGCACGAGGGGCGGCCTCGCGCGCTTCGATGGCGCCAACTTCCAGGTCTTCAACAGTCGCAGCCACCCCGTTTTCCGCAACAATGATGTCCGCAGCCTGACCTGGGGCCTGGAGGGCGAACTCTGGATCGGTACCTACGGCGGCGGCGCCCTGCGCATGGAGAACGGCGAGTTCGAAGTCTTCGACCAGGACCGGGGCATGGCGGGCAACGAGATCTATGACATTCTCGTCGCCAGCGACGGCGCCGTGTGGTTCGGCACCATGTCCGGCGTCACCCGACTCAAGGACGGAGAACTCACCACCTGGACCTCAGAGAACGGCCTGGCAACCAATCGCGTGCTGCGCCTCGCGGAGGCGCCGGATGGCGCCATCTGGTTCAGCTCGATCACCGCGGGCCTGAGCTGGTTCGATGGCCAGCAAATACACGTCCTCGACACCTCGGCAGGACTCGATTCCACAGAGATTCACCTGCTGACGAGCGACGAGCGCCTCGGCGTGGTCGCCGGCACTGCCGGCGGGACCCTGTATCAGCTATCCAGTGATGGCAGGGCCACAGCCATAGACCGCAAACACCACACCATTGTGGAGGAAATGCTGCGCGACCGGGACGGCAATCTCTGGCTCGGCACCTATGGCAGTGGTCTCTGGCGCATCACACCCGATGGCAAAGAGGAGCGCTTTGCCGAGGAACACAACTCGGCGCACGTCTTCGGCCTGCACGAAGACATCCGGGGCAATCTCTGGGCCGCCACCCCCACGGGGCTGCTGCGTCTGCGCGACAGCGACTTCCTCTCCATAGGCTCCGCGGAAGGGGCGGCGGACTCCGTGTTTGTCGTGGCGGAGGACCAGAGCGGGGCGATCTGGACCGGCGGGGAACACCGGGGGCTGTTCCGCATCGATCGCGAACGCTCCGTGACCCAGCCCATAGCCGAACTTGAGGGCAAGAGCGTGTCAGCACTGCTCCCCACGACCAGCGGCGAGCTTTGGGTCGGTACCTTTGGAGACGGTGTCTATCGCCTCTTCGGGGGTGCCGTAACCCACCTGGGCAAAGACCAGGGCCTTGCGGGGGAACACGTCCTTGCCATGACCCAGGCGCGCGACGGCAGCATCTGGGTGTCCACGACCGTCGGTGTGGATCGCGTAGACGGCGGCCAGAATCGGGCCGAAGCGGCCCCCGGCCTCGAGCACCTCGTTGTCCGGCACCTGAACCAGGGCCGACGGGGAGCCATGTGGCTGAGCACCAACGAAGGACTCATGCGCGTCGTCAACGACCGCATCGACCGCTGGGACACCAGCGACGGCCTGCCCGACAAACTGGTCGCCGGCACCCATGAGGATGAACGGGGGGTACTGTGGATCATCACCCGGGGTGGGGGCCTGGCGCGCATGGAGCGCGACCAGCTCTTCGTGTTTGAGCCGGAGGTCCTCCCTGTACTGTCGGCCTTTGCCATCATCGAGGACAGCGCGCGCAACCTTTGGATATCCGCCTCCGACGGCCTGATCCGCATTTCCCGCGACGACCTCGATGCCTATGCCCGAGGCGAAGCCGTGACCCCGCGATCCGTACTCTATGACAAGTCCGACGGCATGCTTTCGACGCATTTCAGCGGGGGCTTCCAACCCGCAGCGTGGACCGCCTCGGACAACCGCCTGTGGTTCGCCACGCAGCGGGGCGTGGTGGCCTTCGATCCCCGCGACCTCGTCGAGACTGCCACCCCCCTGCGCACCTTCATCGATAACGTGCGCGTCGACGGGCAACGGGTCTCCAGCTCGGACGGGCTGCGCCTGCCCTCTTCCTTCGACCAGCTGGAGATCGACTACACCTCGCCGGAACTGGGGAACGCCGAGGCGGTTACCTTCCGCTACCGCATCGCCCCCATGGGATTCTGGGTCGATGCGGGCAAGCGGCGCACCGCGTATTTCACCGCCCTGCCACCGGGAGAGACGCGCTTTCAGGTGCAGGCCCGGGTCGGGTCTGAGCCCTTTCCCACTGACGAGGACGCGGGAGCGATAATCAGCGTTTACCGGGAGCCCCGCTGGAGCGAAACCACCTGGGCCGTGCTGGCCGCAGTGATCGCCATCATTGCCCTGCTCGCGGGCTCCCAGCGCCTGATCAACAACCGTGCCCGCCAGCGTGAACGCGAGCTGAAACAACTGGTGGACCTGCGTACGGAAGAGCTCCGCGAAGCCCTCGCCCGCGTAGAGGCCAACTCCCGCATCGACAGCCTCACGGGCCTGTCCAACCGCCGTCATCTCGAGGAGCGTCTCAAGGCCATCTGGAACATGGCGCTGCGCTCCGGCAAGCCCGTCAGCGCCATCATGATCGACATCGACTGCTTCAAGGAATACAACGACAACCTGGGGCACACCGCCGGCGACGAATGCCTCAAACGCATCTCCGCCGCCCTGAATGACGGCCTGCTCCGGGACCACGACGTGGTCGCCCGCTACGGCGGCGAGGAGTTCCTCAGCGTGCTCTACGATTCCGATGCGGACGGCGCACAACGCGTCGCCCGGCGCATCCTCCAGCAGGTGCGGGAACTCAAACTCCCCCATCCGGACAGCCACGTGGCGAGCATGGTGACCATCAGCGCCGGTTTCGCCACGGGCCAGGCCAGCGACCTGGGCGACCCCCATGCGCTGGTGGACTCCGCAGACAAGGCGCTCTACCAGGCCAAGGAACGGGGCCGCAACCGCATCGTCCACCTTGATCCGGGGAAACCCGACTCCGATACCTGACCCCGCAGCCCTGGTATCCGCCCCTAGGGCTCCAGGGGCCATTCAGCGTTCGAATTTCGCCCTTGTCCTCACCATGGACTTCGCGGTATTTTGTGCTTTACAACTTCACATAAAAAAAGAACAAGGAGTTAGCATGAGTCTCAGGTCGGTCCTTCGACGTTTTTCCCGTATTGTCCCCGCTGTCCCCATACGCCGCAGCATTGCCATTCTGGGCCTGCCTTTGGCCCTGGCTGCCTGTGACGATGGCAGTACCTTGCAGATAGATCTTCCCCCGGAGCCGGAACCCCTGGGCACCTTCATCGCCGCCGTGCTTTCCAGCGCTGCCGATCAGGTGAGCGGCGGTGCCGCACGCGTTGCCATCGGCGCACCGGCGGGCGCCAGCAGTGACGTGGTTATGGTCGAGCTCAACGGCAGCGATGTCAGCGATGCGTTCAGCGCCGGCGAGGGCGATTACCTGCTCTGGGGACGCGTTGACGGCCTCATGGAAGGTGACAACACCCTGCGCGTGTACTCCACCGATGGCACCGTGGATGAAACCGAAATCACCCTGGTGAACCACCCCGAGACCGGACCGATTTTCTCCGGGCCCCAGCAACAGCCCTTCCTGTGCTCCACCGACGACCATCTGGAGGACCTGGAACTGGGCATGGTGATCGATGACGATTGCTCCGTGGAGCGGGTGGTGAGCTTCAAGTACCGCAGCGTGGACGGTTCCTGGATGGACTATGACCCCGACGGAGAGCGTCCCGAGGACATGGCGACACGCATGGTCGACGGAGAAGAAGTCGACTTTATCGTGCGCTGGGAGCGCGGCACCCTGAACCGCTTCCTCTACTCCATTGCCCTGCCCGTGTCCGCCGGTGACATGGACGGCGAGCCGGACATGGATGCCTGGAACAAACGGCTGATCTACTACTTCCAGGGCGGCGTCGCCATCGGCCACTACCAGGGCGGCCCCAGCCGCAGTCGCGCCCTGTATGTGGACGGACTGGAGGCGGGCTACGCCATCGCCTACTCCACGGGGACCAAGACCGGCACGCACTACAACCTGCAGGTCGGCGGCGAGACCGCCATCATGGTCAAGGACCGCTTCGTTACGGCCTACGGCGTACCGGATTACACGGTGGGCGTCGGCGGCTCCGGCGGCGGCATTCAGCAGTACGTCTACGGCCAGAACCACCCCGGGCTCATCGATGCGGGTGTGCCCCAGTACTCCTATCCGGACATGGTCACGCAGACGATCCACATCGGCGACTGCGAACTCATTGAACGCTGGATCGACATGCAACTCATGGAGAACCCGGACTCAAAATGGGCTGACTGGAACAACCGCAGCTGGCTTATCGGCCTGAACGCCAACAACGAAGTCGACAACGATGTGGTCAACTTCGGCCTCACACCCTGGGTGCCACCGGGCTCCAGCGAATGCACCGCCTCCTGGCGCGGCCTGTCGCCCCTGGCCCTGAACCCCAACTTCGGAACGGCACCGGGCATCACACCAGAACAACAGGCCGAGGTTGAGTGGACCCACTTTGGAGACCTGATCAACATCTACGGGCGCGCCGACGATGGTTTTGCGCGCTCCACCTGGGACAATGTCGGTGTGCAGTATGGCCTCCAGGCCCTGCGCGACGGCCACATCACGGCCGAGGAGTTTCTGGACCTGAACGCCTCCGTGGGCTCCTGGAAACAGGAAGCGGACAACGTGCAGGAGGGCTGCCCCTTCTTCATCGACCTGTGCTTCGCCCTGGACTACGAACAGCCCCTGTACCCGGACCAGATTGACCCCTGGAGCTGGCGCAACGCCCACACGGGCAGCATCGATGATCCGGCACCGCGGCGCGCCGCCGATGAGGGCGCCATCGAGGCAGCCATCGAATCGGGCATGGTCAATCACGGAGCCGTCGAGATCCCCCTCATCGACGTGCGCCCCTACCTCGAAGAAGAGCTGGACATGCACAACACCGTCCAGTCCTTCGCCTCCCGCCAGCGCCTGCTCAATCACGACGGTGACGCGAGCAACCAGGTGATCTGGTTCATGGAGCCGAGCGAACAGGACATCGCGGACCTGACCATGGAGGCCTTCGCCGTGATTGACGAGTGGATGGCGAACATCGCCGCAAATCCGGATCAGTCCGTGGGTGCGAATCGCCCCGCTGCGGCGGTCGATGCCTGCTTCGACAGCAACGGGGATGTGATCGCGAGCGGCGACGGAGTGTGGGATGGCATTCTCAACGACATTCCCGCTGGCGCCTGCACCCAGCAGTTCCCGGTATACAAGACCTCCCGCATCGTCGCCGGAGCGCCGATCACCGGGGATGTCTTCAAGTGTGAGCTCCAGTCCCTGGATGATGCCATCGATGCCGGTATCTACGGCGACTGGGTCCCCAACGAAATGGAGCGTGCCACTCTGGACGCCATCTTCCCCGACGGGGTTTGCAACTACAGCCCCTAGGGGGCTGTTCCAGGCTCAGCTGCCCGCCGCAGCCTGAGTCCAGAGTGCTTTGGCGTCGCCGGTTCCTCGCGGCGGCGCCTTTTTTCTCCCACCCCCCATACTGTGTGGCAGACTGGCATAAAACCGCGCAGGCCCCCTGCCATGAAACTATCCATCGCCCCGGTGCTGTTGGTCGTCCTGCTCCCCGCACCCTCGCTGGCCCAGAAGGTCTACGGTGGTCGTAT
Organism: uncultured Halieaceae bacterium; assembly: GCA_963973805.1. GTDB lineage: Bacteria > Pseudomonadota > Gammaproteobacteria > Pseudomonadales > Halieaceae > Congregibacter. The sequence continues at coordinate 14,643 of CAXBBA010000004.1, forward strand.
CGAACCCCGGGTGGTCAGCCAGGCGGTAGAGGACTGTGAGTATCGCCTTCTGGTCGAAGAGCAGGTCTGTAACCAGCGCCTGAACAAGAGCGAGTGCATCGAAGAGACGCGGAAGTACTGCCTGGAGAACTTCTCCGGGACCGACGCCCCGCCGGCCCCCTCCGCTGCACCCAGGCCCGAGGAGTTTCCGGAGAACTAGACCGTAGCGGCGCTATTGCCCCGCTGCGGCCCCGCTACTGCCCCGCCATTGCCTGGCGATGGTCGATGTAACGGAAGCGTTCCACCCACTCATCCCCGATGCGGTAGCGCTGTCCACCGCGGTCAAAGCGGTAGTTGCGATAGCGCGGCGACCGGCGGAACACCCGACGAAGCTCCCGCTCTTCCCCGCTCTGCATGATCGCCACCAGAGTGAAGGGCCCGTCGGCCATGCGCCCCTGCAGGTGGTCGCAGCGGGAGCGCCCCGTGGCCCGGGGAATCGCGCCCAGGTCCCGCGCTACGCGCCGCCAGGCGGGGCCATGCTTCTCCCGAACCCCGACCACCAGGTGGGCGAGTTCATGCCGTACCGTGTCTTCCAGATCCGCCAGCGCCGGCGTGCCCAGAAACTGCGCCGAGATGCGCAGTCGCCCGTCGGCGTGGGCCTGACCAAAGCTCCGTCGCATGCGCCGGCTGATCTCGAGCCCCGCGAAGGGGTGCGCCCAGTTCGGGTAGCGCTCGATGGCCCGATCCAGCTCGCGCAGCACGACAACCTGAATCATCCCCTCGGTGAGCGCGGGGGCAGGGTCGTCGGCTCCGGTCGCAGTGGGACTCCCCTCGCCAAGTACGTGATCCGTCACGGTGCCGAGGGCACCTGCACGCGCAGGATGCGGTCCCCGCGAAACGCACCGATGTACAGATCATCACCCACCTCTGCCGCCACGGTACCGCCTCCCAGTGCACGGCCGCCGGAGGCGAAGCGCAGGGTTGGCTCAAAGGTATCGGGATCGATGCGCACAATATTGAAGGGGATGTCGTTGCGCTCATCCGGTGGCGACAGAATTGCCCCCAGCAGGGTGAACACCGAGGCGTCGTGGGACGCGACCAGCAGGGCGCCGTCGGCGGCGAGGCTGCTGTTGTCCGGCATGGGGACGGCAACGGATCGCAGGATTTCACCGGTTTCCAGGTCGTGTTCCTGTACCAGCCCGTCCAGATAAAGGTTCAGGTAAAAGCGCTCACCGTCACCGCTGAGCAGGATGCCATTAGGGTACGCACCGGCCGTGTGGGGCACCGCTGCATAGCCCTGACCGGGACGCCAGCGATACACCTGCCCCGTATCCGCTCCCAGGGACCCGCTGAGCATATGCCACAGCTGCCAGCTGGCGGTAATGGGATCGGTGGCCAGAAATCCGCCATCGGGGAGCCCCGCCACATCGTTGAACTGCGCATCTTCCGCCGCCATCACACAGCCCCGCCACTGCAGAGTTGGTGAATACTCACTGTCGCTGACTGCAAAGTATTCTATGGACTCGCGCTCCCCATGATTGACCGCCAGCAGCTGCCACTGGCCATCTTCCCGGCGCGACAGATCCAGGCCGTGGGTAACCAGGGAGCCGGGAACCTCGCAGCTCGGGTCGCCCCAGCGAAGTGCGGGGTCGGGCGCCTCCAGCATCGCATCGACGCGTTCCAGCGGCCCCGAGGGCAGGGGAAAGCGATACAGGTGCCGGGCCGGCTCCATGGTACTGATCAGCAGGTGATCACCCAGGCGCACGATATCTTCCGGAGCGGCGACGCTGCAGTACGCCTCGACGCCCGCCTGTGCCGGGGCATCGTCGCAGGTCGCTGCTCCCACCCCGGGCACCGCCGCTGCCAGCAGCGTCGCGAGCAGGGCCTTGCCCCGAATCGTCACGATGGGTCTCCCGAGGCGGCGGGATCGTCACCGTAGGCGAGAAAGTTCCGCGCGCGCTCCCGCTCCTCGGTGCTGAAGACACGCATGTCG
>CAXBBA010000005.1:0-16223 GCA_963973805.1 uncultured Halieaceae bacterium
TTACGGGTAGTTTGAATGCGAGCATCGCCCAGTGGCTGATGGCATCGGAGCGGGTGGGGAGCCGGTATGTTGCCAGCCAGGGCACCGCCCTCGGCCGTGCCGGGCGTGTATTCATCCAGCGCATTGACGGAGCGGTATGGGTCGGTGGCGACTGCCGGACCCTGGTGTCGGGCACGCTGGCGCTCTAACCGGGTTCTGGATTTACGAGCAGCGCCCGTTCTGCCGCCGCGATCAGTTCATCTTCAAACTTGCGGGGGTCGCTGTGGGGGCGGCCAGCGAGCCAACTGCGGCAGATCAACTGTGTGGGTCCGATGAGTTGAGCAGCAAAAACAGCGGGAGCCAGTTGTCGAAGAATCCCTGCGTCCATAAAAGGTTGGGCCCATGCACCGATGCCCTTTCGCAGTTTCTCATTGACCTGCTGTTGACGCTTTCGAACCGGGGGCTTCCAACTGGTGGTGGATTGCTCGAAGAGAAACCGGGCCTGAGACCGCTCGCGCGTAACCCAGCGTATATGTGCGCGCAGCATCATGGCGATGCCTTCTTCGGCACTTGGTTCGGGGCTCAGCTGTCGCAGCACGCTCTCGTGGTATTGAGCCAGTGTATGCAGATAGAGTTCGGCGCACAGTGCCTCCTTTGAAGGAAATGCGTGAAAGAAGCTGCCATTGGATACTTCCGCAACTTCGCGGATATCGGTCACCGATGTGTGCTCATAGCCCTTCTCGTTGAAGAGGCGCAGGGCGGCGCTGAGCAGGCGTTCCCGTGTGGTCATGCGGTGCTTTCCTCGCTTTTCGCCATTGGGGCCTGGCAGTCATGCATTGGCTGGCCTTGCTAGAGTGATACTCTAGATATATGCTCCAGTCCGGATCAATTATCATCACAGAATAAGGAAAATACCATGCTTGTGGATGCCTGGGGTCAGCACCCCACCCTTCGCCATTCCCGGGATCCCATGTTTGATTCCCTTCGTCGCTGGACAAAGAGTGAGGCACCGGAAGCGGCGACTCCCGTTGCTCATACCGTGTCCACCATGGACGAGGCGGGCGTCGACAAGATGCTGATCAGCGCCTGGCAGGCGCCGCGCATCGACCTCATCAGCAATGAAGAGGTGGCGGCTTTTGTCGCTGAAGCGCCGGAACGCCTTGTGGGTGTCGGTTCCGTGGATATCTCTCGTCCGATGGAGGCCGTAGCAGAAATTCGGCGATGCGTGCGGGATTACGGCTTCAAGGCGATTCGCGTACTGCCCTGGCTGTGCGAGGTACCGCCCACGGATCGCCGTTTCTATCCCGTGTATGTCGCCTGCGTAGAGGAGGGGGTGCCCTTCTGTACGCAGATCGGTCACACCGGTCCCCTGATGTCGTCTGAGGTCGGAAGGCCCATCTATCTGGATCAGGTGGCGCTGGATTTTCCGGAACTTGTGATTGTGGGTGGGCACATCGGGTACCCCTGGACCGAGGAGGCGATCGCTGTCGCGACAAAGCATGAGCACGTTTACCTCGACACCTCAGCTTACACAGTGAAGCGCTATCCTGCGGAGTTGATCCGATTCCTCCGCGGTCACGGACGTCACAAGGTGCTCTTTGGTACCAACTATCCCATGCTGACCGCGGCGCAGGCGCTGGCGGGGATCGACGACCTCGATCTGGAACCTCAGGTAAAAAGGCTGTTCCTAGGCGACAACGCTGTGCGAATTTTCGGGCTCGACACCTGAAACGATGGTTTGCGCCATTGTGGTGCGACGCCGTACGTCACGGTGCGCCGCACAGAGCGCAGGCGCGAGGGGAGTTCCATTGTGTGTGCATTATTACCAGCGGCGAGTAGCTATTGGGGATAAGACTTTGTTAATCGAGGCATAGGGGGGGGGCTGGCCCGCATATTGCTGACTGTCTCACTTCGTATCGGTGCTTGAGCTACACGCACCATTTTGATGCGGATTTGGACGTCGGTTTTGTCAGGACCGGCCACAAAGGCATTCCGCAGGTACGGAATACCGTGTTGCAACGAGGAGAGACCCCCATGTATGACCGCCCCAATATTCAGAAACGTCGTTTAGCCCGGGCCGTCGCCTTCGCGTCGCTGCCTGCCCTCGGTGGCGCCGGTGTCGCAGCCCAGGCTCAGGGCGACGGCGACAACTTCGCAAGGCTGGAAGAGGTGGTGGTAACTGCTTCGCGGCGCAGCGAGACCGTGCAGGACATTCCCATCAATATCTCCGCCGTCAGCGCCGAGAAGATTGGCGAGTTGCGTCTGTTCGGTATTTCCGAGATCTCACGCTACGTACCGGGTCTGCAGGTCATCGACCGGGGAGCGCGGGACGAGGTGCCGGATCTTCTGGTTCGCGGCCTGAACACCAGTGGCCTTGGCCCGGGATACACCTCGGACACCGTGGCGACCTACTTTGGTGATATCCCCGTTTCCGTCGACATCAAGCCTGTGGATCTGGAGCGTGTGGAGGTGCTGATCGGCCCCCAGGGGACGCTTTATGGTCAGGGCACGATGGGGGGGGCTATCCGCTACATTCCCCAGCGAGCCGATGCGCAGGAGTTTGCCCTCGAAGTGCGCGGCGTGTTGAGCCAGAACGACGAATCCGATGACATGCTCAATGACTTCGGCGTTACTCTGAACCTGCCCATCATCAGCGATACCCTGGCGCTGCGGGTCAATATCGATCGCCTCGACGATCCCGGCTTCATCGATTATCCCTACCTGGTGCGCGAAGCGGGGGTCTCGGACCCCGAGCCCGATTTCAGCGATCCCGCCGCCGTCGATGCAAACCTGACCTCCGCCGACGACGTGAACTACGAAGAAGCCCTGTCTACCCGCGTCAATCTGCGCTGGACGCCCACCGACTGGCTCGATGCCAGCCTGTGGTACCTCAATCAGGATACGGAAGCCGGTGGTCGTCAGATAAACAGCAGACTGGCCTTTGGCTCCGGCAATTACGAGTCGGGCATGCGCTACCTCGAGCCCAACGACTACGAAAACGAAGTCATCAGCCTCGAAGTACAGGCGGACCTGGGCTTTGCCAGCGCCACCTTCGTCTACGGCGAAACCAGTTATGAGGAGGAGGGGCAGCGGGACCAGACGGACCTTCTCCTGAACTTCGAATACGGCTATGAAGCCTTCCCATCGTTCTCCTCCTTCACCCGTGAGATTGCGGAAGAGGATACGGACACGATCGAGGTCCGCCTGGTCTCCCAGCATGAAGGCCCGATTTCCTGGGTCGTGGGGTATTTCCAGAACGAGATCGAGTCTGAGTCCGAGTCCCGCGAATTCACTCCCGGCTTCGACCAGTTCGCCGTCGACAATTTTGGTGGTGTGCAACTGCGCCCGGACAGCCTGGAATACATCTCCCAAACCTTTGTGAACGAAAAGGAAACCGCCTTCTACGGGGAACTGTCTTACCGTTTGCTGGATGAGCGGCTGGAACTGACCGTCGGCTATCGCCGCTACGAGTTCGAGGTGGACAACACCAGCGGCTTTGGTCTGCCGCTGTTCGAAACCGTTTTTCTGGGCGCCCCCCAGGACTCGATCAACATTGATCTGGGCACGAATGTGGGGGACGACGACGGCAGCCTCATCAAGTTGAACGCGGCCTTTGACATTGACGAAGACAACATGATCTACGCCACCTATTCCGAAGGTTATCGAAACGGTGGTGTGAATGCGGTGCCCGCCTGTACGGACGATCAGATCAACAGCGACTCCCAGCAGCTGTGCGCCCTGCCTGACGAGGTGTTTATCTCTCCGGATCAGATTGAGAACTACGAACTGGGCTACAAGGGCAACCTGCTGGACGGTGCCCTGTCGATCACCGCGGCGTTGTTCTACATCGAGTGGGAAGATCTGCAGGTCGATACGGTGACCACCTTCGGTAGCCTCCCCATTACAGGCAATGGATCGTCTGCCGAGAGCAAGGGCCTGGAATTCCAGGGGTCCTGGGCGATCTCCTCCAGCCTGCAGGCGAGCGTAAGCTACGCCTACACGAATGCGGAGCTTGTTGAGGATGCACCGGGACTCGTCAGTGATTTCACCGCGCTCAAGGGCGCGCGTCTGCCGGGGCACGCGGAGCATCAGGGCACCTTCAATCTCACCTACTTCACGAACGTGGGCGACATGGACCTGTCGGTGAACTATGGCTTCGTCTACTCCGGTGACATCTACAACATCACCGGCGGAGATGAGGACCCGCTCATTGATGATGCGGGCGCGCCCGCCGATTTCGGTGGCGAGTCAATACCGTCCTACGACGTGCACCATCTCTCGGCTACGCTGAGCAAGGATACCTGGACCCTTCAGGCGTTCGTCGACAACCTGTTTGACGAGACCTATGTCACCGGTACGCGGGGCACGCGCCGCTTCCTCAGCAACGAGCAGGTGGGGCCGGGTGTCGACATCGGTGGGTTCACGGTGCGCAGCTATGGTCAGTACATGGGCGCTCCCCGGACGATCGGGGTGCGAGCGACCTACAGCTTCTGATACTCGTAGCCGCTCCGGTCCAGCGCATCGCGCAGGGGCCGGAGCGCATCACCATAGCGTTTCCAGCGCTCGACCGCCGTGCGGTACACCGGCTGGCGGACCTGGCTGTTGCTCGGTGTAGCCACGGAGCCGCCCCTTTCATGGAAGTTCAGGCAGGCATCCTGCCAGGGTAGCTCCAGGTAATTCAGGGTGTCGCGCAGGCGCTGCTCCGGCTCCGCCACCAGATCCTCGTAATCCAGTATGTGCATGCGGCTTCCCAGTACGCGGTGCCAGTGCGCCATGAGTGCTTCAAAGGCCGCGATGTAGCGGCCCGTATCCTCCAGGTCGTAGCTGTAGTTGTAGTAGGAGTATTCCAGGGAGAACAGCTGACGGTAATTCGACAGGCCCGCATCCATGGCGTGGCGACGCAGCAGGATGATCTTTGCGTCGGGCAAGTGTCGCGCGATGTGTCCGAGGAGCAGGGCATTCAGCGGGGTCTTGTCGATGTGGTAGCGCAGACCGCTTCCCAGTTCCCGCATCCGTATGGCGATGGAATCCAGGTACGCCTCTCGCAGGGTAATCGGAGCGGTCGCCGTGGCGGCGATCACCTCGGGGGACAGCACCCGTGGGCCCGGTGTGCGCGACAGTCGTTTCAGCGCCATGGGCAGGTCCTGGAGTTCACCCAGCGTGTCCACGGCATCGTGGGCGCAGAGCATGCGTTCCAGCAGCGTGGTGCCGGTCCTTGGCAGGCCGACAATAAACAGCGGTCGCACCGTGCCTTCAGCACTTGCCCCGGGCGCTTCTCCCGTGTCTGTTGTTACCTCGCCGGGATACGCGTCGTGAAGCGCATCGAAAACCTGCCTGTCCTCATCGAAGCGATAGTTCAGCTGCGCCCGCCGCCGCGCCTTCGCTTCGCTGAGGCGCTGGATCGCTGTGGCATAGTCACCGCGGTGCTCGTCGATGCGGGCCAGGGCATGGGCCAGGTAGAGCGCGTCGTTCACGCTCAGGGAGGGTGACGACGCGAGCTTGCGCATGGCTGCTTCGTAGCGCTCGCTCACGGCATTCTTGTCGAGTTCCGACAGGGCCCAGTAGCTTCGGGCGTTGGTCGGCTGCAGGCGGATCGCTTCCTCATAGTGAAATCGTGCAGCATCGTCGTTGCCCAGAAACTGCTCGGCGGCGGCGAGATTGAATTGGGAGTGGGGATTGGTTGCGGATGCTTCCACCGATTGGCGCAGGGCCTTCGCGGCGGCCTGATGGGCGCCAAGGCGAGTGAAAACCACGCCCAGGGTATTGAGTTGGGATGGACCGCTGGCTCCCGCTGTCTGCGCGGCTTCCGCGCTCTCCCGGGCTTCGCCCATCTGCCCTGCGCTCGCGTGGTAGCGCGCCTTCTGCACCAGGTACTCCCCGTTCTTCGGGTCGAGGGTAAGGGCCTGGTCCACGAGTTTCACGGCGGCCGCGATGTTGCGCCCCGCCTCCGCAGCCACGGACTCCAGAAACCATGCGTCCGCATACGCCGGCCGCACTTTGCGCATCGCCTGACAGAGGTGGACCAGGCGTCGATAGTCCCGGTTCTGGAGCGCGAGCCGGCTGGCGCGTTGAAATTCCTCAGGACTCATACCTGCAGATTCCCGTCGGCGGTGAGATCAGGCAAGGCGCTGGTACACCCGCGCGATGAGTTCTTCGGCGCCCAGCATCGCCACTACCACGGCAATAAAGGCGCCGGCTCCATGCATGGGTCCCAGAAAGTGGACGCTGTCGCCGAACACCCGGTCGATCACTCCGAGCATCACGAATTTCGATGCAAAGAGAATCAGCCAGGCGCTGAAGAAGCGCAGAAAGCTTCCCAGCGCGCCTTCGCGTTTTTCAAACACCAGGGCAACACGGTGTTCCGCCACCAACGTCGCCTGGAGGAGCAACTGCAGCAGTACGGCCGCGATGAGCGAAACGCTGAAACCATCAATGTGAACCCGGTGCCAGTGCTCTGCAAACAGGTTCAGTACGATCAGGTCGACGAGGATCGCCATGAAATAGCGATTGAACAGTCGTTGTCGGGTAGTCGGGGCTTCCGCCGACGCGGCGACGACGTGGTGATGGGGTTTGATAGCGCATTCCTCCGCAGCTGGAGTGCGCAGCTTAATGGGCGTTCTCTGTCGCTGCAAAGCATTGCGCAGCGGTGCCTAGGTCCCCAGGAACAGATGGGCGCAGGCGATGGCGATGGGAAGGGCGATGACCGTACGCAGGGCAAAGATAAGCAACAGCAGCGGCAGTCCCACGTTCAGGGAGCTTCGCAGCAGCAGCGCTCCCACTTCGGAAAGATAAATCAATTGCGAGAGTGATACTGCGGCCACGACAAAGCGCGTGAATTCACTGTCGATGCCCTGGGCGATCACCGCGGGCAGGAACATGTCGAGGAAGCCGACGATCAGGGCCGGAGCAGCCGCTGAGGCTTCCGGCACCCCCATCCAGGTGAGCAGGGGGGCGATGGGTCGCGCGAGATACTGCATTGCCGGCGTGAATTCTGCGATCGCGAGTCCCAGTGTCCCGATGAGCACCACCAGCGGCAGTAGTCCCATCAACATATCCAGTACAAACTGCAGGGAGCTGCGCAGGTACGCCGAGGGTGTGGGTGCATGGGTGGCGCGCTGCCGCGCGGCCGCGAGAGCCCGGGCAACGAGGGGTTGGCGAGGCACGTCGCTCGCTGTCGATGACGCCGGTGCCGCGCTTTTGCCGCCCCGATCCAGGCTGCGGAAAGGGGGCAGACGAGGTAACAGCACGGCGCAGCTGAGGCCGATCAGAATGACCGTCGCGTAGGCCGGGAAGAAGTGTTCCCGGAGGCCGACGAAGCCGATCACAAACAGACAGAACGGCAGGCTGGTAACGGAAAAGTTGCTGGCGATGACAATGGCTTCGCGCCGTGTATAAAAGCCGCGCTCATACTGGCTCACGGTCAGCAGCACGCCCAGGCCCGCAGATGACAGCCAGCTGGCCAGGGCGTCGACGGCGGCGCGTCCCGGCAGGGTGAACAGGCGCTGGAAAACTGGTTGCAACAGGGTTCCCACGAACTCCATCAGTCCAAAGTCTGTGAGCATGGGCAGCAGGAATGCGGCGCACAGAAAGATGCTGACGATCTGTCCCGCCAATTGGTAGAGGGCAACACCGCCCGTGTTGTCGGACCAGATAAATTCCGGCCCCGCCTGGAACACGATCAGCCAGGCGCAAAGCGCTCCCAGCACCCGCAGGAGTAGCCAGCGATTCGGCACAATAAATACGCGGCCCAGGGGGGAGCGCGTGCAGCATTGCTGCCAGGCGGGAAGAAACCGTGGCGCCAGGCTCAAGATGGTCGAGAGACTGATGATGGTGAGCAGGAGGGAGGGCATCGCCGCCCCGATCAGTTCGGTCAGCGAGTCGGTGACGATCCCCAGGGCAATAGTCCAGGCTCCGTCGTAATAGATCGGTACCAGGAACATCGCTGCCCCCCCGAGGGAGGGCAGGATAAATCGCCGCAGCGCGGCGGGTTGGGGGGCTTCGGCAGAGCCAGGTCCGTGCTGGTCTGCGGGCATGGGTTCAGCGATTCACGTCGACGATAGCCCGACCCCGGGTCCCGCCTGCGAGAATTTTGGGGGCGGCTTCCAGCAGCTCGCTGAAGGGGAGCTCGAAGGACAGTGCCTCCAGTTGCTCAAGGTCCAGCTCCTCACCCAGGCGACGCCAGGCCTCCACGCGCCGGGCCATCGGCGCCTGCACGGAATCCACGCCGCGCAACTGCACGCTGCGCAGGATGAAGGGCATCACGGTGGCGGGAAGGTCCGCGCCCTGGGCGAGGCCGCAGGCAGTGACGATGCCGTCGTAGCGCGTCTGGGCGAGGGCATTGGCCAGGGTATGGCTGCCGACGCAGTCGACTACGCCCGCCCAGTGTTCTTTCTGCAAGGGCTTGCCGCGCTCCGAAAGGCTCTCGCGGTCAATGATGGCGGAAGCGCCCAGGCTCTTGAGGAAGTCCTCCTCCGAGGCGCGTCCCGTGGACGCAACCACGGTGTAGCCCAGGCCTGCGAGCAGGCTGATGGCCACGCTGCCGACGCCTCCGGCGGCACCGGTAACGAGAATTTCGCCATCTCCCGGTGTCGGGCCTTCGGCCTGCAGGGCCATGACGCTGAGCATGGCGGTGTAGCCGGCGGTGCCGATGGCCATGGCCTGGCGTGTGCTGATGCTGTCGGGCAGGGCAACGAGCAGGTCACCGTCCACGCGGGCGCGCTGTGAATAGCCTCCGTGCAGGTATTCCGATGCGCCGTAGCCATTGAGAACAATGCGGTCGCCAGTGTTGAAGGATGCGTGGGATGACTCGACGACCGTCCCCGCATAGTCGATTCCCAGTACCAGGGGGTGGCGCTGCACGATGGGGGCGGCGCCGGTCATGGCAAGGCCGTCCTTGTAGTTGAGGGTGGAGTACTCCACCGCGACGGTAACGTTACCGTCGTCCAGGTCATCCAGCGTCAGGCTCTCGAAGGCGCAGTGCTGCTTGTCGTCCTTGCGTGCGACCAAGGCATTAAAACCATCCATACTGTTCTCCATGGGCAGCGTTGAGGTTTCGGGTTTAGGAGTGTTCAGTGTAGTCGGACAGCGTCGGCGAGGGTTTGTTGCCAGCGAAGACTGTCGAAAGCACTATTTTTTCCGAGGGCGTCCTCGGAATCCCGGTGCAAGTCCTGAAGGGCGGCATCGAGCAGCGCCGTCGCCGCCTGGGAGCGTCCGGCGGTCTGGCCCGCGAGCTCCGTGAGGCGAACGCGCCGGCCCGGCTCCAGAATGTAGAGGCGAATGCCGGCGGGATCAGGTACGCCCGCGGCGAGGCGGACGCGGTCGAGGTCGAGCTCGGCGATAACGACCCCGGGGTCACCCAGGGCTTCGATCTCCCGGCCGTCTCCGTGGATCAGCAGGCCCGCTCCCTCACAGAGTCCGAAACCGTAGCGTTGTTGCTGCTGGGCGCAGGCGACGAGCAGGCGCCCCAGGCGATGGCGCTGCACAAAATGCTGGTCCACCAGACCCAGGTCCGTGAGGCCAATGCCCTTTTCGACGATCACGCCCGAGCCGCTGGCGTCCTCCGACACGCCGTAGCGCAACGCTGCAATGCTGTCGCCTTCGGCGATCATGCGTTCTCCCAGCGCGGCGGCAGAGGCGGCGACTGCCACCAGGGGGACGCCGCGCTCGTAGGCCGTGACCAGGCTGTGGAGCACGGGCGTCGCCTCGGCGCAGTGCAGAAGAGCTTCGGTGAGGCGTCGCTGGTCGCCGCCGGTAAGTAGCAGGCTTCCCATGCTGTCGATGGTGCGCAGGAGGGAGCGATCCCGGCTCGCGCGTTCGATGTTGTTGAGGGAAATGGGCAACAGCTCGCAGCGCACGCCCCGGCTGTCGAGCCAGTCCAGGTACCGCTCCGCCATGAGCGCCGGCTCCCCGGAGGCCGTCGCCAGCACGCCGACCGGCTCCTGAAGATGCGCCAGCAACTCGCGCTGGGATGGGTCGCGCCACTTCAGGGGAGCGTTGCCCAGCAGAAGCAGACGGGCGTCCGGTGCCGGCTCGGGGCGCAGCACCTGGGTAGTTTCAAACAGCGGGCAGGCGTCCAGGGCCACGCAGTGAATATCGAGGACAAACTGTAGGGCGGTGTAGCGAATCGCACCGTCCCGCACCGCGCGTAACGCCCGGGACTTGCGCGGCAGGCGCTCCACCTGCAGCGTAACCTGGTGCCCCGGCATGGGGTCAAAGGCGGAGGCGCTGTCCCGGTGATAGAAGCGGGGGTCGCCCTCCACCAGGCGCAGCATGAGATCAAGAAGCCCGTAGGAGGCGAAGGCATTGCGGCGCACCGGGGCGGGGGAGCGATAGGCATTGCGACCGACCCGGGTACGCTTCTTGTCCGCCGCCGGCAGGGCTTTGCCGCGTTTGAGATCAATGGCGTCACCGTCGTCGAGATAGGAGATCCGCGCACCACGTACCGGGTAGTCGGGCTCGGTGAAGCTCGCTTTGCGCAGGTCAAGCAACAGCACGCCGGTCTCACCCACCACCTCGCCGCGCCCACCCTGAACGATCAGGGCGCTGTTCTCGTCGATTCCAAAGGCCAGCGCTTCACCACTGTCGCGGGCGGCGCAGACCAGGCGGCCGATGCGACCCCGGGCGAGGAAGTGTTGATCCACCATGCCCCAGGTGAAAAACCCCAGACCCGTGCCCAGGCGATAGGCGTCGTAGTCGTCCGCCGCTTCCGGCCGCTCGTCCCGACCCCGGCTCACCGCCTGCAGCGAAGAGCCTCCCAGGATCATGGGGCCGGACATGATCGCCGCCCCTGCGGAACTGCCGGCCACGAGGCCCCCGCCGTGATACAGCTCGCGAATCGCGGTCAGGGCCGGCGTCTCCCGGCCGCCCTGGACCAGCGTTTCGACGATGCGGGACTGGTCGCCGCCGGTAAAAAATACGCTGCCAAACGCCCGCAGGCGTTCGACCAGCGTCTCGTCGAAGGGGCTGCGATCCCGGGACTCGTGAAAGATCGGGACGAGTTCGGCGTAAAAGCCCTGGTCCCGGAATTCACCCACGGTTTCGCTGCCGACCTCCTCCGGGTAGCCCGAGGCCATGGACAGTATGGCTATGCGTCCGTTGCAGCGCTCGTGCAGAGCGGCAAAGAGAGCATGGTTGTCCGCCTCGAAGCGTCCGCCGATCAGCGCCAGGGTGCCCCGGGGGGCGCCGGACTGGGTGGCGGGGGTGTCGGCGATGCTGGCGAGGTCTGAGGTCAAAGTGTTTCGCTGGGCTGGGGGATGCACCTGCCATTATCGCCAATGCGCCGGTCTTTGGCGACCGCAAGGATCGCCTTCAGAATGCTTTAAAGGACCGCCTCCTCCGGGTAGAGTGAGCCTTTCCCCGGGGTTCGGAGCCAGCCATGGAGTTTGTCGATACCAGTGTGTACCGAGGGCCGAATATTTACGCCCTTTTTCCGGTCATACGTCACACCGTCGATCTGGGTGAGCTCGAGGAGTGGCCCACCGGACGACTCGGACAGGGGTTCGTCGATGCGCTGGTCGCGGCGCTCCCGGGTCTTCAGGACCACGGTTGTTCCTATCGGGAGCCCGGAGGGCTGATCCGGCGCATGCTCGAGGACGAGGGTACCTGGCTGGGACACGTTCTGGAGCATGTGGTGCTCGAACTCCAGGAGATTGCCGGCTACGACGTGACCTTCGGCAAGACGCGCTCCACCGATGAAGCCGGTGTCTACGACATGGTTTTCGAGTACGAAGAGGAGTTCGCGGGGATTCAGGCCGGCAAGCTCGCCCTCGACCTTCTCCACTCCCTGCTGCCCGAGAAGCTCCGCCCCACGGACACGCCGCAGGACTTCGATTTCGAGGCGGAGCGCGATGCCTTTATCCGCGCCTGCCAGTCTCGTTCCCTCGGGCCCAGCACCCACTCTCTGGTCAAGGAGGCGGAGGCCCGGGGCGTTCCCTGGATTCGCCTGAATGAGCACAGCCTGATCCAGCTGGGCCACGGACGCTTTCAACAGCGCCTGCAGGCGACGATCACCAGCGCAACGCCGCATATCTCCGTGGAACTCGCCTCGGAAAAAGACGAGACGAATCGCATTCTTGGCGATCTCGGTTTGCCCGTGCCCCGCCAGGCTCTGGTGTACCGCTTGCGGCGGGCGTTTCGCGCCGCCGAGCGCATCGGTTATCCCGTGGTGCTGAAACCCCTCAATGCGAATCACGGACGCGGCGTAACGACCGACATCCAGAACGAGGAGCAGCTTGAAAAAGCCTATGACAAAGCCAAGGAACACAGCGATGGCGTGATCATCGAGACGTTTCTTGCGGGCCTCGACCATCGCCTGCTGGTGGTGAATGGTCGCCTGGTCGCCGCGGCAAAGCGCGTTCCCGCCCATGTCGTCGGAGACGGCGGCAGCACGATCAGCGAGCTGGTGGACCGGGTTAACGAGGACCCCCGGCGCGGCGTGGGGCACGAGAAGGTGCTCACACGTATCTCTCTGGATGCGGCGGCGGAGCGCATGCTCGCCACGCGTGGGATGGATGCGGACAGCGTCCCCGGCGACGGCGAGATCATCTTTCTCCAGCCCACGGCCAATCTCAGCACGGGCGGCACCGCGGTGGACGTGACGGACGTTATCCACCCGGACAACCGCAGCATGGCCGAGCGCGCGATTCTGGCCCTGGGTCTCGATGTGGGGGGCGTGGATTTCATTACCACGGATATCACCCGATCCTACCGGGAAGTGGGGGGCGGGATCTGCGAGTGCAATGCGGCCCCGGGGTTCCGCATGCACGTGGCATCCTCCGAGGGGGAGCCGCGGAATGTCGCCGGACCCGTGATCGATATGCTGTTCCCCGAGGGCTCGCCCTCGCGAATTCCGATCGCGGCGATCACCGGCACGAACGGCAAAACCACCACGTCGCGCATGCTCGCGCACATACTGAAAATGTCCGGCCTGATTGTGGGCCAGACCAGCACCGATGGCGTCTACATCGATGGGCGCCTGACCGTGGCCGGGGATATGACCGGCCCCACCGCCGCACAGATCGTACTGCGGGACCCATCAGTGAATGCCGCGGTGATGGAAACCGCCCGGGGTGGCATTCTGCGCAGTGGCCTCGGTTACCACTCCGCCAACGTGTCCGCCTGTCTCAATATTGCCTCGGACCACCTGGGCCTCAAGGGCGTGGATACGCTGGCGGACCTCGCCGAGGTCAAGCGCGTGGTCGTCGAGGTGGCGACGGATGCCGCGGTGCTCAATGCGGACGATGTGAACTGCCTGCAGATGGCGGATCACTGCAACGCCGACAAACTCTGCTACGTCACCATGAATCGTTCCCACCCGCTGGTGCGGGAGCATATTCGCGCCGGCGGTACGGCGCTGGTGCTCGAGCAGGGGATCAACGGCAACATGATCACGCTCTACGATGAGCACGGTCACAATCTTCCGCTGCTGTGGGCCCATCTTATTCCCGCGACGCTGGAGGGGCGGGCGCTGCACAACGTGCAGAACGCCATGTTTGCGGCGGCGCTGGCCTATCACATGGGAGTCGATCTGGAGAACATCCGCCAGGGCTTGCGTACCTTCGACAGCACCTACTTCCAGTCGCCGGGCCGCCTGAACGTCTACGACAAACATCCCTTCAAGGTGATCCTGGACTACGCCCACAATCCCGCGGCCGTCAAGATGGTCTGCGACGTGGTGGACCGGTACGAGATCGGCGGGCGCAAGATCGCTGTGCTCACCATGCCCGGGGATCGCCGCGATGAGGATATTCTCGAGGTCGCCGGTGTCGCCGCAGGGCACTTTGACCACTATATCTGTCGCCGCGATGACAACCTCCGGGGTCGCGAATCCCGGGAGGTTCCGGAACTGCTGCGCAAGGGGCTGCTGGAACACGGGGTTCCCGATGAGCAGATCGAGATCATCGAAAGCGAAGAATCGGCGAACCTCGCGGCACTGGAGATGGCGCGGGGCGGAGACCTGATCCTGATTCTCGCGGATCATGTGAGCCGCTCCTGGAAGCAGATCATCTACTTCCAGCCCGGTGAAGATGTAGGTAGCGTGCAACCCGAACGCCCGGTGATTGATGTTCCCGAAGAGTTCCTGGGGGGCTTCTCCCTCGACGAGGATCTGGAACTGATTCGCGACGAGCGCGGTGTTCGCATAGCCCGGGAAAGCGACGACTGACGCCCCATGCGCCTTCTGGATTCCCGGCGCCTGACTGGCGCCAACCTGTTTCTCTCCGGCCCCGGAGCGGTTATCGATGTTGCGGTTGATGACCGGGACGGAGAACTCCTGGTCGCAGCCTGGCGCCGCCATGTGCGCTACCTGCTTGAGGATATCGACTGGTCCCCGGACCTGGCGGTGCGGCCATTCGAGGGCGGCGTCAGCCTGGCCATCGCCGCCCCCCCGGACGGCCTGTACACCGCCACGGAGCTGAACGAGGCGGCCTGGGAGGCGGCGCGGGACCTGCTGGAAGGGGGGCAGCGCCATTTGCTGCGGCGGGCCGCACGGCAATTGCGGAGTGCCTACCGCGACGAAGAACGTCCCCGTCTGAAGCGACTGCTGGAAGCAGCCCGGGAGCGGGGCGTCGAGGTGCTCCTCGATGAAGAGCTGCTGACCCTGGGCAGTGGGCGCTACGGCCAGAGCTGGGATCTGTACGAATTACCCCACCCCGACGATGTGGACTGGAAGCGTCTGCGATCCGTGCCGACGGTGCTGATTACCGGGACCAATGGCAAGACCACGACCACGCGCCTGCTGGCATCCATCGCCGCAGCTGCGAAGCGCACAGCCGGAGTCAGCTCCACGGACTGGCTGGCAATCGGCGACGAGCTCCTTGATCGCGACGACTACGCCGGCCCCGGCGGCGCGCGGAGGGTGCTGCGAGACCGGCGCTGTGAACTGGCCCTGCTGGAGACGGCGCGGGGAGGGTTGCTGCGGCGGGGGCTCGCGGTGGAGCGTGCCGACGTGGCGCTGATCACCAATATCAGCTCGGACCACCTGGGGGACTACGGTGTCGAAACCATCGAGGACCTGGCCGATGTGAAGTGGACCGTAACCCGGGCCCTGGATGGCAAGGGTGTGCTCGTCCTCAACGCCGAAGATCCGTTGCTGCTTGCCCGGGCCAAGCGGGGGGTGACCGGGAAGCTGCTTCTGTTCTCCCTGGACCCACGGAATGCTTTTTTTACCAGGCACATCGAGGCCGGTGGCACGGGAGTAACCGTCTCCCGGGGACGTATCGTGCGCATGACGCGCCGCGAACGCGAGGGCATCGTTGGGGTGCGGTCCATACCCGTGACCTTTAACGGCACGGCGAGCTACAACGTGGCCAACGCCCTCGCCGCGACGGCGGTGGCCCTCGCGCTGGGAGTGGCCTCCGATTCCATAGCCAAAGGCCTGGGGGCATTACGCAATGCCGACAATCCGGGGCGCGGCAATCTTTACACTGTCGACGGCATAACGGTGCTCCTCGATTTCGCGCACAACCCGGCGGGGCTCCGCGCCCTCATGCCCGTGGTGACCTCGCTGCCCGCCAAACGTTGCCTGCTGGTCACGGGACAGGCGGGGGATCGGAGCGACGAGGACATTCGTGACTTTGCCCGGGCTGCGGGAGATTTCCGCTTCGATCGTGTGCTTATCAAGCGCATGGACGGGCACGGCCGGGGGCGGCCGACCGGTGAGGTGGCGAAGCTGCTGAAGCGGGCCTTCCGCGCGGAGGGTTATCCGGCGGCGAGCATCGGCCTGGTGAAGAGTGAACTCGGTGCGGTGCAATCGGCATTGCGATGGGCCCAGCCGGGCGATCTCGTCGTATTGCTGTCCCACGAAAATCGGGAGGCGACCCAGGCCTATCTTGCGGATCGCGACACGGGAGCAGAGAGCTGATGGAACTGATTCGCAAAGTGGAGTGTTTCGATCCCGCTTACCTTGGGTGCCGTGATGTCCTGGTCGGAGGTGGCGCGGTTCTGGCGATCGCCGAACCGGGGCAACTGCAGGTGCAGGCGCGCGAGGTGGACGGTCGGGGCATGCGCATGGTTCCGGGTTTCGTCGACGCCCTCACCCATCCCTGTGGGGGCGGTGGCGAAGGGGGGTTTGGGAATCGCACCGCAGAAATTCCCCTGGCGGAATTTATCCGCGCGGGGGTGACGACGCCCGTCGGTGCCCTGGGTACCGATTCCCTCGGACGCTCCCTGGACGTGCTCTACGGCAATGTCATGGCACTGCGAGGCGGTGGACTGAGCGCCTACATGCTCACCGGCGCCTATCGCGT
>CAXBBA010000006.1:0-15745 GCA_963973805.1 uncultured Halieaceae bacterium
ATCGCTGAAGTTATAGGCCAGCTGCTGCACACCATCGTTCATGGTGTTTTCGCGACCGGGAACATGATTCTGATGGCAGACGTAGCAGGGATTGAAACGCCCCTCGATGCGCGTATAGCACTGCGGCGGGATGGGCGCCTCGGGATTGAAAACCGCGTAGCCCGGATGGTGCCCCTGCACCAGATCTCCGCGCACGCCCCTGTGGGTCTTCAGGCGTTCGAGCTGCAGCAGGTACAGCTCTTCGAGGGGCACATCGAGATCTCCCGCGGGAATCCCCGTCGAGGCGGCCCCCGGCCCTGATGTTTCAGCGTCGTCTGCCGTGGCTCGCGCGTCGCCACCAAAGCCCGTGGACGCAGCCACGACTATCAGCCCCACCGTGACCCCCAGGATCCCCCTGAACCCGCGCATTGTCATGTTTCGCACCCGAGACCCTAACGACCAGGGCGCCGAGAGTAGTTTCCCTTTGTGAAGGTTCCGGGAAGCTTTGGTTAAGAATTGTGACGGACGATGGACCAGGGGAGCTCCCTGCTCCCCTCCCCCTACATCGTTATGCCGGAGCGAAGCTCCGAGCCGCGCTGCTCCGCCACCACCACAAAGCGCCCGGGACCACCGGGGACCACCGCATCGAAGGGGTAGCAGGTCACCAGCAGCAGGCCCCGAGTCGGCAGCACCGCATCGATGAGGCCGTCGCGCACATCCGCCATCACGAGATCGGTGATGCGGTAGTGGTAGCGCCGGTCCCCATAGTCGAGGCTCAGTGCGTCGCCTCGCCGCAGATCGGCCAGAAAACGGAAATGCGTATCCCGATGTCCCGCGATCATGGTCAGGCCCGGATCGCCGGGGCGCACATCCGGCGCCATGCCCGCGGCGAAAGCCAGGGCGTGCCCGCTGTCCCCCGACAGCACATGGCGCTCCAAATCCAGGCGCGGTGCCTCCAGACGCGCCACGGGCCAGGTATCGGCCCAGGGCCAGGGGCGCACGACCCCTCCCTGAATCTGGCTTGCGCGAAAAGCCCGCTCTATGAGCACGGGAGCCAGCCAGGCCTTGGCGTAGATCAAAGCCGCACCGGCGTACTGGGCCAGGGCCACGAGCAGCAGTAATGCCGCCAGGTAGCGCCCCACCGGGATTCGCCGCGGCAAGCGGTGGGCACCGGCGCCAAGCATCATATCCATGAGCGTCGTCCACTGATCATCAGGGTCAGCAGGCCGAGGAGCAGGCAGACGGATGCGACGGCAAGCCGCAGGGGGCCGCTGGTTGCTCCCTGGGCAAGGGCGAAGCGCTGAGCGGCCTGGCCCTCGGGCCTCACATTGGCGACCTTCTGACCAAGGGTCGGGGCACCCTCAGGCCGTCGAGGCTCCTCCTCCACCGCGACAAAGCTGGTGAACGGTGAGGCAAGGGAGAAGGCCAATGCCAGCGGCAGGGCCCGGCGGCGAACCTCGTCCCGGGGTACACCACGGCGCAGCTCGCGCAACATGCCATCGAGCTTGCGTCGCGCCCAGGTCGCCGCCACCCCGGCATCGTCACCGTCCGGGGGAAGGGTCAGTTGCCGCTCCCAGTGGCGTGCGCCAAAGCGACCCGAAACCCGAATACTCCCCTCTTCGGCGGGTCCGGACAGGCGCACAAGCTGAATCAACGGTTGCCCGGCGTAGAGGTCCGGCACCGGTGACGGATAGGCTTCGGCGGCGACGGGCCAGTGCACCTGCAGATCCGAGACCATGGGCTGCTCGATGTCCGCAAAGAGCCGCCGCATCTCCGTTGCCACCTCGCCCGCCTGGCCGATGAACACAGCAGTACCCCGGCCGCTGCGTGCGGCCTCATGCATGAAGTAGCTGTTCGGTGCGCTGCCAATACCCACGGTGAACAGGCGCGCGTCCCCGGCGTGGCGATCGAGCTGTGCCATGAGTTCCTGCTCATTACCCACGGCGCCATCCGTCACAAATATCAGCTGACGCAGCGGTGGCGCACTCTCCTCCACGCTCCCGGGCGGGGCCAGGGTAAGCGCCGCGGTCAGCGCCGGCAGCATCTGGGTGCCCCGGTCCGCATCCAACCGCGCCAGAAAGCGTCGAGCCTCGTCCAGGGCGTCACCGTCGGCGCGCCGCGAGCGATCAAACAGCAGCCGGTGGCGATCGTTGAACACCACCAGATTGAAGTAATCATCCGGCTGCAGCGTATCCAGCGCGAAGGCCACGGCCTGCTTCGCCTGGCGAATGGGAGCGCCCTGCATGGAACCAGACACATCGAGCACCAGCACCAGCTCCCGGCGCCGGGCTGGCACCGGCGTATCGGCGCCAGGGGGGACCAGCATCAGCATGGCATAGCGCTCCCCAGCCACGCTCTGCTGAAAAACCGCCGCCTGGGGACGATGACTCTCCCGGGGTCGCCAGCTGATCACCAGATCCCGATCCATCTCGACGGTTCCATCCGCAAAAGCCAGTCTAAAGCCCTCATCCCGGCGATCGATCGCCAACTGGTGATACCGCGCCGACACCTCCGCGAGGGGAATGCCCGGACGCAGATCCACCTCGAGGGTCAGGGGATTTTCCGGTCGCGCAGCGGAGCCACCGGGAGCAATCTGGGGCGCCGTAATGAGCGGCGCGTCGGGCACCGCCGCCGTCGCCAGGGCCCAGCCGGAACCCTCCAGGGGCAACCACGCGGGAACGGTGCTATCGCGATTAGCCGGAGGATGGGCGAAGCCGGGAATATAGGGCGCGGTCACCGTCGTGGGAAAGCGCAGGGAGAACTGCCCGTCGTCGTAGCGCACGGGAAGAACCATGTGCACCGCGATGAAAATCTCTTCCCCGGGCGGAATGTTGGCCACACGCGTGGTGAACAGATGGGGCCGCTGCTGCTCCAGCAGGGCGCTGCGTTTTCCAGCCCGCCGGGCGGCGTCATAGACCTTCCGCGCCTCGGCCCGTTCCCGAATCTCGCCGAGAATGACCCGCTCACCGATGCGCAGTTCCATGCGTGTCACCGCCGCGTCATGGGGAAGGGGGAGCAGATATTCCGCCTCTACCCAATCCGGCCCGGGGTTGTGAAAACGCTGCGCCAGCGTGGCCTGGGCAAGGAGCCCCGACACCTTCAACTCCAGGCGGCTCTCTAGCTGTGGCGCGTCCTGGCGCGCCTGCGACGCGCCGTGCAGCCTGAGCTGCGGTCCACGAGGGAAGTCTTCCTCGCCCCCCCTGCGCTCCACCACCGCCGTCGCCTCCGGCGGCGGCACCGGAGTGGAGCTATGGGCCTGCTCCAGATACGCGCCAGTGCCCAGCAACAGCCAGGCGAGAACGAACCAGCGGCGCCGGTCCCGCCAGGACCACAGCTGCGCAGTGAGAGATTGGGAAGGTTGTCGTTCCATGGCATCGGCCCCGTCAATGTCGAAGGCACGATTAAGCTTCCCTAGCCGGACCCTGAGGAGGCAGGCAGCGGGCAGATTACGGCGCAATCATGGCGAATTGTGGCAATGCTCTCCGGGGCCGTGCAGGCCCGGCGCCAGACTGCTAGAGTCCCGGGCCTGAGCGTCGACGCCCGCCCCACGGACGGCGTCGCGGCACCGAGGGAGCATATCCATGGCAGCGCAGATCGCTGTGGTCGAAGACGAACCGGCGCTGGCCGCCAACTACTGCGATGCCCTGCGGCAGCGCGGCTTCGCCGTGCACCACTACGCGGACCGCCCCTCGGCGCAGGCGGCGTTCGATGAGGCGCTGCCGGACCTCGCCATCATCGACATCTCCCTGGGCAGTGAACCCGAAGGCGGCTTCGAGCTCTGCCGGCAGCTGCGGGGACAGTCCCGGGAGCTACCCATCGTGTTTCTCACGGCCCGCGACGATGACATCGACATCGTCTCGGGGTTTCGCCTGGGTGCCGACGACTACCTGTCCAAGACCATCAGCCTGGTTCACCTCCAGGTCCGCGTCAGCGCGCTGCTGGAGCGCACCGCTGCCCTGCGCGCGAGCGACGACAACACGCAGATCGAACGGGGGCATCTGAGCCTCGACACCGCGCGTATGAGAGCGTTCTGGCGCAGCCAGCCCCTGAACCTCACGGTAACGGAGTACTGGATCGTGGAGGCCCTGGCCCGGCGCCCGGGGCACGTGAAATCCCGGCAACAGTTGATGGAGGCGGCGAATACCGTGCTGGATGACAGCACCGTCACGTCCCATATCAAGCGCATACGGCGCAAGTTCCAGGACCTCGACGCACAGTTCGCGTCCATAGAAACCGCCTACGGAATGGGCTATCGCTGGCTCGACCCATGAGTCTGCGCCGCCAGCTCATCGCCGTCAGCCTGCTGCTGCTGAGCCTGCCCTGGGCCGGCTGCCAATACCTGCGGGAGATGGAGCGTACGCTCCACACGGGCCAGGAAATGGCGGTGAACGCAACGGCAACCGCAATCGCCGCCGCCCTGCGCGACGGCGAGGACCTGATCTATGGGACGCAGCGATCGCCCCCCATGGCCGCCGACACGCCGGTGCTCACCATAGCCACGGCGGACGACCCCCTCTTCACCGACGGATTCGGCGAGGACTGGCGCAATCAGGAACACCTCCGCCCCCGAAGAGACAGGGAGGCGGGCGTCTCCCTGCGCAGCGCCATTTCTCGCGGCGGACTGCACCTGCTCCTCGAGGTGGACGATACAGACCTGCGCTACAGCACACCGTACCGCCGCGGTGATCGCGTCGAGCTGATCTGCGTGGACCGGCTGAACGCCCGTCGACGCCACACCATCGCGCCGGAGGGGCCGGGCCTCGTTGGTCCTCCGCTGGGAGTCCGGGGTCGCCACGAAGCCTCATCGCTGCGCAGCGTCTGGCGCGAACGCGACGGGGGCTATGCGCTGGAAATGCGACTGCCTCTGGATGGGCACTGTGAGCGCCTGGCGCTGCAGGTGTTTGACGCCGCGGAAGAAAGCGATGCGCTGCTCTTTGACAGCCGAAGCTTCACAAACGGAAAAACCCCCTGGCTCCTGTTTCGCAATGACCGCCTCGAACAATGGCTCAGCGCCTTCGCCCAGCCGGGACGACGCATTCTGGTGCGGGACGCAGCGCAGTACACGGTCGGCGTGAGCGAGGGAACGGTCGGCACCGCGGTCGACGACAGCGACGTGTTCTGGCTGCTGCGCCTGCTGTATCGATCAGCCCTGAACGGCAACGAGTCCGATGATGGTGAACGCGCCGCCGGGCAGGCCCCTGCTCCGGTACGGGACAGCTACGACGGGGCACGCTGGCTTCAGCAGCAGTACCGGGTGTCGCCGATTAAGATCATTGAGAGAACGGCGACCATCGGCGAGGGAGACGCCGCCCTTGGCACCGTGGTCGTGCAGGAGACCACGGAGCGCTACCTCGCCCTCACGGACCGCGCCACCGGCCGGGTTCTCGGAGTCAGTGCATCGGTGCTGGCCATCGCCTTCGCGGGCCTGCTGTTCTACGCCAGCCTGCTTAGCTGGCGCATACGGCGTTTCAGCAATGCGGCGCGGGCCATCGCGGCGGATGAGTGCAGCCCCGAGTCCTTCCCCCGCAGCAATTTCCGCGATGAACTGGGAGATCTGTCCCGCAGCTATGCGGACCTCCTGTTGCAGATCAGCGACTACAACCGCTATCTCAAGGGGCTGGCGCGCACCCTGTCCCACGAACTCCGTACGCCCATCGCCGTCATCGGCAGCTCCCTGGAAAATCTTGCCAGCGACGAAAGCTCCCCGTCCTGGCAAACCTACGTGACGCGGGCCCGCGAGGGTCTGGAGCGCCTGACAGGCATCGTCACCTCCATGAGCGAGGCATCTCGCATCGAGGAGTCGGCGCAGAACGCCTCCTTCTCACCGGTGGCCCTGGAGCCGCTGCTGCAAGCCCTCAGCGAAGCGTACGGGGGTACCTTTCCCGACCATCATTTCGCCTGCACCATCCGGGATACCCCGACCGTCGACGGCAATGGCGACCTGATCGCCCAGCTGGTGGAAAACGCGGTGAGTTTCAGTCCTGAAGGGTCCACGATCACCATCGATCTGCGCGCATCGAAGGACGGGGCGATCATCGAAGTGAGCAACCCCGGTCCCCTGCTACCCGAGACCATGGCCTCGCAGATGTTTGAACCCATGGTCAGCCTCCGCGATGGCCCCCGGGATCACAGCCACCTGGGCCTGGGCCTGACCATCGCCCGCGCCATCGCCCGGGCCCACGGGGGCGACCTCCAGGGCCACAATCGCGACGACGGGACCGGCGTGCTGTTCCGCCTGCGCCTGGCCCGTCACGCCACAGCTGCAGCTACTGCATAAACGTCTGCTGCTTGATCTCGGTGAGCTGGTCCCGGAGCGCTGCGGCCTCTTCGAACTCGAGGTTCTTCGCGTGCTCCTGCATCTTCGCTTCCATCTGCTCCAGGCGGCGCGCAAGGGCCGACGGCGACAGGCGCAGCAGTTCCTGGCTGTAGGCCAGGGACTCCTCCGCGACCTTTTTGCCCTTGGCGCTTGCCTTGGTCGGCATGCGGCGAGCGCCTTCCATGATGTCCTGCACGCTCTTGGTCACGCCCTTGGGGGTGATGCCATGCTCCTCATTGAACGCCACCTGCTTCTCGCGACGCCGGTCCGTCTCGTCCATGGCCCGGCGCATGGAGCCGGTGATCGTATCGGCGTAGAGAATGGCCCGACCGTGGAGGTTCCGCGCGGCGCGCCCGATGGTCTGGATCAGGGAGCGATCCGAGCGCAGGAAGCCCTCCTTGTCCGCATCCAGTATCGCCACCAGAGCGACTTCCGGCATATCCAGGCCCTCGCGCAGCAGGTTGATGCCCACCAGCACATCGAAGTGCCCCAGGCGCAGGTCGCGGATGATCTCCACCCGCTCCACGGTGTCGATATCCGAGTGCAGGTAGCGCACGCGCACGTCGTGTTCGCTCAGGTATTCCGTGAGGTCTTCCGCCATGCGTTTGGTCAGCGTCGTCACCAGCACGCGGTTCTTGGCCTCGACCTCCTTGTGAATTTCGCCCAGCAGGTCGTCCACCTGGGTGCTCGCGGGCCGCACTTCCAGCTCCGGGTCCACCAGCCCCGTGGGACGCACCACCTGCTCCACCACCTGTCCCGCGTGCTCCGCCTCGTAGGGACCGGGAGTGGCGGATACGAAAATCGCCTGGGGCAGCAGCGCCTCCCACTCCTCGAACTTCAGGGGCCGGTTGTCCAGCGCCGATGGTAGACGAAAGCCGTACTCCACCAGCGTTTCCTTACGCGAACGGTCGCCGCGGTACATGGCCCCGATCTGGGGAATGGAGGCGTGGGACTCATCCACGATCACCAGCGCATTGTCCGGCAGGTACTCATACAGCGTCGGTGGCGGCTGCCCCGGTGCACGTCCGGACAGATAGCGGGAATAGTTCTCGACGCCCTGGCAGTAGCCCAGCTCCCGGATCATCTCGATGTCGTAGCGCGTGCGCTGCTGCAGGCGCTGGGCTTCCACCAGCTTCTCGTTCTCCTTGAGCTGCTTCAGGCGCTGCTCCAGCTCGATCTCGATTTCACCGACGGCGTTGAGCATCACGTCGCGGGAGGTCACGTAGTGCGTCTTGGGGAAGATGGTGACGCGCGGGACCCTGGCGATCACCGTCCCGGTCAGGGGATCGAAGAGGCTGATGGACTCCACCTCCTCGTCGAACAGTTCGATGCGCACCGCCTCCGCATCGGCTTCCGCCGGGAACACGTCGATCACGTCGCCGCGCACGCGGTAGGTGCCCCGGGCGAAGTCCACATCATTGCGCTGGTACTGGAGCTCCGCGAGCTGGCGCAGCACCTGACGCTGGTCGATCATCTCCCCGCGGGAGATGTGCATCACCATGCGGAAGTAGGACTCGGGGTCACCCAGGCCATAAATCGCCGACACCGTCGCCACCACCAGACAGTCCGGCCGGGTCATGAGCGCCTTCGTCGCCGACAGGCGCATCTGCTCGATGTGGTCGTTCACCGACGCATCCTTCTCGATGAAGGTATCCGACGAAGGCACGTAGGCTTCGGGCTGGTAGTAGTCGTAGTAGGAGACGAAGTATTCCACCGCGTTATCGGGGAAAAACTCCTTGAACTCACCGTAGAGCTGCGCCGCGAGGGTCTTGTTGTGCGCCATGACGATGGTCGGCCGCTGCAGGCGCTCCACCACATGAGCCATGGTGAAGGTCTTGCCGGAGCCCGTGACTCCGAGCAGGGTCTGCGCTGCCAGTCCCGCCTCCACGCCCGTCACCAGGGCCTCGATGGCCGCGGGCTGGTCTCCTGCAGGCTTGAAGGGTGAACTGACTTTGAAGGGGCGTCCGGCGGTCACGATCGCACTCCTGATTGTGGGCGACGGGGGATTATCGCTCAGCTGGCGCTTCCGCACAGCCGTGCGCGGACCCTAAAGCTGGGCAAACTGCCGGATCAGGTTGTGATACACACTGTGCAGACGATCGAGTTCGCTGCGGGGGGTGTCGGGCTGCGCCGAAAGGGCCTGGATACTCTGGTCCAGTTCGAAGAGGCTGCGGCGAAGCTGGGCGTCCCCTACGAGGCTCTGCATCCAGCAAATCGCTGCCAAGCGCTCACCGCGCTGCACCGGGGTCACCTGATGCAAACTGCTCGAGGGATACAGTACCGCGTCCCCCGCAGACAGTTTCACCGCCTGGGTGCCGAACTCCGTGGCGATCTGCAGCTCGCCGCCGTCATACTCCTCCGGCTCCGACAGGAACAAGGTCAGGGACAGGTCGCTGCGCAGCACCTCGCTGCTGTTGGGCAGGCGCATGATGGCGCCATCCACATGAAAACCATAGGTCTCCCCTGGGCCGTAGCGGTTAAAGCACGGCGGAAAGATGCGCTGGGGAAGCGCTGCGGACACAAGAAGCGGATGCTCCCCGAAACGCTGCAGCAGCTGGTTGACCCGCGCTTTTACCTGCGGGTCCGAGCCATCCGCCTGTCCGTTGCGTTTCACATCTGCCGCCATCCCCATGGCAGTGCCCCGGCCATCCAGCCAGGGCACCTCACCAAGGGTTTGGCGAAACTCGGAAACTTCCGCTTCCGAGAGCAGGTTTTCAATGACGACCACTAGAACTCCAGAACCACGGATGCCCGCACGCTGCGCGCATCGCCGAGATACATGAACGCTCCGGAGCGATACGCGGCGGTCCAGTACTCCTTGTCCGTGACATTGCCCACATTCAGACGGAAGTTGAGATTCTCCGTCGCATAGTAGTTGGCAAAGAGGTCAAAGACGCCGTAAGACGGAACCACAATCGAGTATTCACCGGTCTCCTGATTGTAACCCGCCGCCGTATCCGGCTGCCCACCATACATTTCACTCTGGTAGGTGTAGGAACCACCGAAGGCGATCTTCTCTGTGGGCTGGTAGCGAAGCTGCAGGTACAGGCTCTCGTCTGCGAAGTTGCTCAGGGCCAGGCCCACATTCTCGTCGACGAAGGACTCACGCACCTCCGAGTCCATGATCGCGGCGCTCATCTGCACGCTGAGCTTGTCCGTGATTGCCCCGCTCAGGGAGAACTCCACGCCCTGGATACGGTTCTCGCCGGTGTTCAGCGTGCCCAGCGTGGAGTAGTCATCACCCACGCTCTCCATCACATCGGATTTGGTGATGTGAAACAGAGCTGCGGTGGCCAGCAGGCGGCTGTCGAAGAGCTCCCACTTGGTACCCAGCTCGATGTTGTCGGAACGCTCCGGATCCGCGACACGCGCCTGGTCCGGGTCACCACAGAGGCCACCGTACCCACAGTTGGCTCCCAGGTCCGACTCACCGCCGTTGATATTGTTCGCCGTGCTCAGATTGAGGTAGATGTTGCCACTCTCGGAGAAGGCGTAGACCAGACCGATATTGCCGCTCGTGAGCGTGTCCGAGAAGCTGTAGTCACCCGCGGAGGTCACGTTCTGGTAGTCGTAGTCATCCAGACGCATGCCCAGGAACAGCTGCCACTGGTCGTTCAGCTCGATCGTGTCCATGAAGTAGGCAGAGACTGTCTCGACCTCGAACTGCGCATCGAGGTCGCCACGCAGGTAGCTGCGCTGGATCAGGTCCCGCACGTTGGGAACCTGATTCCCATCCCCATCGATCATGCAGTAGCCTGCGGACGCCCCACGCCGGCCACCCACGATGCAGTTGCTCTCGCCATTGGAGGTGATATCGAAGACGCCGTTGTCGACCTCTTCGTTCATGTACTCCATACCGAAGACCCAGCGCGTATCCAGTCCGCCGAGGGTCGTATCCCAGTGCGCCAGCAGCTGTGCTGCCTGGTAGTCCACTTCCTGCCAGCCCTGGTGGGTGCTGAGAGAGATGGTGTACTCCCCCGGTGCGACGGGGTCTGTGGCATCCCGGTTGGTGCCCCGCGCTCCCGTAGAGACGTATTCGTTCTCGGTCTGCCCCCAGCGCAGCGCACCGCTGAAGCGCAGCGTGTCCGAGGCCTCGTATTCGCTGCGCAGGGTGAGGGACAGAACCTCGCTGTCGAGGAAGTCATTGTTCTGGGCATAAACCGGAATATCCCGGTAGGGGCGGCGCTCGTCGCTGACAAAGAAGCTGCCGAGGTCCGGAACGTCTTCCGCCGTCAGGTAGTAGGCGTCGGCGATGAACTTCAGGCGCTCCGTGGGACTGGTGACCCCCGCCAGCAGCAAGCCGTCGCGATTCCGCTCAATGCCATCGCGATTGGGTACGGTCTCTTCCGCCGTCAATGCATTGATGCGGATCGCCGACGTATCGCTGATCGCCATATTCGTATCGAGCACGATGCGGTAGAAGTCGTCCGTGCCTACCCCCGCATCCAGAATGCCGAAGTTGTAGTCTGCGGAAGCCTGCTTGGTCACGCTGTTGACCGCGCCGCCAGCGCTGCCCCGGCCCGCGAAGGTTCCGCTGGGGCCCTTGGTGATCTCGATCTGTTCCGTGGCGAAGCTCTCCCGCGTGGTCATGCCCGGGTCCCGCAGTCCGTCAACGAACACGTCGCTGCGCGCTTCCTGGCCGCGGATAATGTACCGGTCACCGAACGCATTGCCGTTCTCGCCCGTGCCCAGGGTCACGCCCGCCTGCGCAGAGACGATCTCCTTGAGGTCGCTCTTGCCCGAATCCTGAATCTGGGTCTGCGTCAGAATATCCATGGTCACCGGCGTCGCCGCCAGGTCCGCAAGGCGGCGACTGTCACCGGAGCGCACCGCTTTGTAGGGTGCGTCGGCGTCACCGTAGACTTCAACGATCTCAATCGCATTCCCCTTGGCGCTCGCCGGGCGGGGCTGACTGCAATCCGCAGCGGCGTCCGCCGATGTCTCGCAGGGGACCTCGTCGGCGACGGCGACGGAAGCACTCACCGCCAGGGCCAGGGCCAGGGCACTGGAACCGAGTGCCGCATTCCCGGGAAATTGCCTGTCTGCCACCTCGGCCGCAGATTTCGTCGGAACAGCGTGTAGTTTCTGGTGTCTTTTCACGAGAGATTCATCCTGAGTGTTCGGTTGGTTTTGGTTTCATGCCCGGGGTGCCACCCCACAATCCCGGCAAGGAACGCAATGCTATCGTGAACTATTCTCATTTGCACCACTATTCATAATCATTTTCCGAAAAATTACCGTTATTCCGCCTCCACGCATCCCGAAGAACGCACATCTATATAAGAGGGACACAAATCTGTATAATTTGCCGCCCTTTAACGGACGGTCGGCATTTCTGACCGACGGATACCTCATGACAAACGCCCCGGCTTCCAGCTTTGCCGAGCTGGACCTCCCCGCCTTTTTGCAGACCGCCCTCGCCGAGGTCGGCTACGAAACTCCCTCCGCGATCCAGGCCGCGACGATTCCTGCGCTACTTCAGGGCACCGATGTGCTGGGCCAGGCCCAGACGGGCACGGGCAAGACCGCCGCGTTCGCCCTGCCCCTGCTGGCACGCATCGATGCGAAGCAGAAGAAACCTCAGGTCCTGGTGCTCGCCCCCACACGGGAGCTGGCGATCCAGGTGTCCGAGGCTTTCCAGAAATACGCCAGCCACATGTCTGGCTTCCGTGTGCTGCCGATCTACGGTGGCGCGGACTACCGTGGGCAGCTGCGACAACTGCAACGCGGCGTACAGGTCGTCGTGGGGACCCCGGGCAGAGTGATGGATCACATGCGCCGTGGCTCCCTGGATCTTTCGGAGCTCCGCACCCTGGTGCTGGACGAAGCCGACGAAATGCTGCGCATGGGCTTCATTGACGATGTGGAATGGATTCTCGAACAGACGCCCGCCGAGCGTCAGGTCGCCCTCTTCTCCGCCACCATGCCCGACGCCATTCGCCGCATTGCCCGCAAGCACCTCAAGAATCCCGAAGAAGTTGCCATCGAGGTGAAGACCGTCGTCAACGCGTCAATCCGCCAGCGCGTCTGGATGATGGCCGGCGTGCACAAGCTCGACGCCCTCACGCGCATCCTCGAAGTGGAACCCTTCGACGCGGCCATCATCTTCGTGCGCACGCGCATTGCCACCGCGGAGCTCGCGGAGAAACTCGCAGCGCGGGGCTACGCTAGCGCCGCCCTCAACGGCGACGTCCCGCAGAAAGTGCGGGAAGCCACCGTCGACAAACTCAAGAAAGGACGCATTGACCTGCTCGTGGCCACCGATGTGGCGGCACGGGGACTGGACGTGGAACGCATCAGCCACGTGATCAACTACGACATCCCCTACGATGTGGAAGCCTACGTACACCGCATCGGACGCACGGGTCGCGCCGGCCGCAAGGGCGAGGCCATTCTGTTCGCCGCGAATCGGGAACGGCGCCTGCTCCGGGCCATCGAACGCGCGACGGGGGGCCAGATCGAGAAAATGGATCTGCCCAGTGCCAGCGAAGTGACGGACAAGCGTATCGAAGGATTCAAGACGCGCATCACCGAAACCCTGGACACGCAGGACCTGAGCGTGTTCCACGACATCGTGGCCGATTACCAGCGCGAGCACGGCGTCCCCGTCATGGATATCGCCGCCGCACTGGCGCGCCTGGCCCAGGGCCCCAAGCCCCTGGTCGCCAAGGCGGAAAAGCCGGCGCCGGTCGAGAAGGACTCCGCCCCCCGGGAGCGGAAGGAGCGCGGCCCACGCCGCGAGCGGGCACCCCGCGAAGGCAAGCCCGAAGCAGGCATGGAACGCTACCGTATCGAAGTCGGACACAAGCACGGGGTCAAACCCGGCAACATCGTCGGAGCGATCGCCAACGAAGCCGAGATCGACTCGGAATACATTGGTCGCATCGATATCCAGGACGACCACTCCATCATCGACCTGCCCGAAGGCATGCCCAAGGAGACCTTCAAGCACCTCCAGGGCGTCTGGGTGAGTGGGGAGCGTCTGCGCATTTCCCGCTTCAAAAGCGGCCATTCCGGCGCTCCGGGGAAAAAGGGCAAAAAAGACTCGCGCAAGAGTATTGATTCCCGGCCAAAGCCTGATTAAAATCGCGCCCCTCTCGTGAGAGAGCTACTCCGCCTTAGCTCAGTTGGTAGAGCAAATGACTGTTAATCATTGGGTCGCTGGTTCGAGCCCAGCAGGCGGAGCCATATTCAGCAGTACGATATAGAAAGCGTTAGAACGATATGAAAGGGTTGCAGAGATGCAGCCCTTTTTTATTGGGCGACTTATTCCTGGGCAACAAAAATTTCTTGGGCAACAAAAGCCCAGCCCAATGCCGACAGGGTCCTGAAGGGGGATAGAGGCTGGGAGAGTGCCTGGGAGAGTGCCTGGGACTGGAACCGAAACTGGACCACCCGTCAGGATTGCTCCTCCAGCCAGAGCAGGGTGTCGAGATAGCTGGCCAGATGCTTCAGATACTCCGGCGCCCGGTGATCCAGCGCAACCAGCGCCTTTACAACCAGCCCCTGGGAATTCAACGGTCCTGCCGCCTCGGGCAGGGTCGCAACAGCCTGCTCGATTCGCGCCTCAACATCGCGCTTCCAGGCCCGCTGGCGCACGACATCGAGGGCCCGAAGCTCAGTCCGCTGACCCAGGAGTGCTCTCAAGGCGTCCAGCGCTTCCAGCGTTTGGCCAGGCGCCCCCTCAGACGTCTTCGAGCCTTCATCCCGCACCCTGTTTTGCGCTGAATCAGCCATTGGGTGGACGTGACGCTGATGGGACGGTGCGGGGCACAGGCGCCATTTCAACCCGTCGATTCAAGGCGCGGCCGGACTCATCAAGGTTTGGTGCGACGGGCTGCTGGTCCCCAAACGCCGCCGCGAATACACGATCGGCGGGCAACCCCGCGGCAACCAGCTCCCGGGTCACGGTCAACGCCCGCTGCGCCGACAACTCCCAGTTATCGGCAAAATTGAGATTGCCTGCCTGAATCGGCAGGTCATCGGTGAATCCGCTGATCATCAGTAATTGATCATTCTCTTCGAGAAAGACATCCAGGGGCACAGCAAGGGTGGCCAACAGCTCTCGACCCTCATCCTGCAATCGGTCGGAGTTCAGGGCGAACAACACACTCCCACTGATTCCGATGCGACCATCGCTGATGGTGATTCGACCACTCGACAAGGGCGCGGCCAGCGCTTGTTCGAGGGCCTGGCGACGCGCCAGCTCTCGCTCGCGTTCCACCTCTGCCTGCTCCAGGTCTTTTGCCAACTCCAACTGAAAGCCCAGCGTCCAGACCAGGATGAGGACAAACACACCGACCAGGCCCGTCATCAGGTCACCGAAGATCGCCCAAACGGGGGGGCCATCGTTCAGGCCATCATCAAGGAACTCTTTCACGCCCGATCTGCC
This sequence comes from uncultured Halieaceae bacterium, assembly GCA_963973805.1. GTDB lineage: Bacteria > Pseudomonadota > Gammaproteobacteria > Pseudomonadales > Halieaceae > Congregibacter. The sequence continues at coordinate 14,688 of CAXBBA010000006.1, forward strand.
TCGACCTGAAGCGCGGCGGTCACCAACTCAAGGCGCTCGAGTATGGTTTGTTGCGTGATCAGATTGTGGTCGATGATTTCCCGCGCCTGATCCACGTAGTACCCCATCTGCTTGTCGCTGCGGGACCCAGAAGCAGTCAACACTTCGGTGATGGCCTTCAGCGATGCATCCACCGTCTCGCTACTCGTTTTGAACGCCGCCACAGAATCGCCAAAGGCACCGCTCAGCTCCGTCAGTTCGAGCGCCGTATCGGCTATTTGCTGCCCGGACGCGCCCAATTGCTCACCCAGGCGCCCGGCCAGCAGGTCCAGGGCCTCACCGTTGCGCGTCAGCAACAGCTCCAGCTCTGCACCGAGCTTGCTCGACAGTTGCTGCCAATGCTGCTCGTTGTTCGCAAATGTGGAGGCCATCTTCTGCGAAAGACTGTCGGAGACCTGCGCCAACTGCTGCACGCTCTGCGTCATGAGGCTGTCCAGGTTGTCGGCTGTGGCGCTCGACTGCCGCTCGATATGTTCCTTGAATTGCGCAGACATCGCCTGCAGCAAGGCCTGCTGCTCTTCGCCGCGATCCTTCAGGTTCGCGATCAGTGCCAGCTGCTGCTGCATCAGGGTCGATCGCTCCTCCACCAGCACCTTGTCGCGCTCAAGGGACCGATCGGTATTCTCCTGCAGCGTGCTGATCAATTCACTGCCGGTGCGCGTCGACTGCCGCGCGGCTGACTCCAGCGTAGAAACGGATTGCTTGACACTGCTGCCCATGGCCTGGAGTTGTTCGCCAAGGGACTCCTGCAACTGGGTGATTTGTGCCCCGCTGCTGTCGAGGCGCTGGCGCTCCAGCGCCTGAATTTCCCGCAATTGATCGCCGAGCTCCGCAACAAACGTGTCGACTCGCTCGCTCATCGTGCTCTGCCACTGCGCTTCCGCAGCCCGACGCGCTTCCAGCTCCTCTGCCTGTTGGGCACGCAGGGCATTGTGCAGCCCCTCGTCTACCCGCCTGCGCGCCGCCGCCTCGCTGGCGAGCTGTTCCGAAGCCTGGTCCAGCAGCTGCCCTACAAATGG
>CAXBBA010000007.1:0-15686 GCA_963973805.1 uncultured Halieaceae bacterium
CGAAGGCCTACGGCTACGAGCGCAATCGGGAGTCGGCCCCGGCGCGCACGGGAGCCCTGTTTGACCCCCTGACCCTGGCGGAAGTCTCAGCGGGGCACACGCTGGAAATCCTGCTCCACCCCGAACGCCTCGCGCGCATGGCGCTGCAGCACAGCCGCGACGGAGCACAGGCGGGCCCCGCCGCGCTGTTTTCGCTGCTCCAGGACCGGATTCTGCTGCCGGAATACGAGGGTATGCGCGGAGCCATCGACCGGCGTCGGGCGTCTCTGCTGCTGCGCCACTGGCGCCAGCTGTACAGCGACAGGAACGCCGCGCCGGAGGTGCGGGCCGCCGCTCAGGTGGCCCTGGAGCGCGCCCAGCGCATGATGGCGGCGCGCAGTCGCGGCGCCGCGGCCTACGCCGCGTTCTACCGCTTCGAAAGCACCCTGATTGATCAGGCCCTCGATGGCCGCGTGGAGCCCCGGGAAAGCAAGGCGGTGGCGCTGCCCCCGGGCTCGCCCATCGGGGCGCCCCGGTGAGCCTGGTCAGCGCGGAGAACCATCTGGCGGTCATGGCGGGGCTGTTTACGATCAGCGCCGCGGCCTTCTACCTGGAACGCACGCGCTGGGGGGCGCAGCTCAGCGGCGCGGTGATCGCCATTCTCGGCGCCATCCTCGCATCAAATCTGGGATTGCTGCCCCATCGGGCCGAGGCCTATGACTTCGTGTTCGGCTATTTCGTGCCGGTGCTGATTCCCCTGTTTCTGTTTCAGGCGGACCTGCGACGCATTGTGCGCGAGGCGGCGCGTCTGACCGTGGCGTTTCTGCTGGCTTCCGTAGCGACGGTGGCGGGCGTGACGATCGCCGCGCTCAGCCTGGACCTTTCTTCCCTTGCCGCGAACGTGGGATTGGCGACCGAGTTACGCGAGCCGGCCATCGCCGGACTGTTTGCCTCGACCTACATCGGCGGTTCCGTGAACTATGCGGCGCTGGGAGAGATCACCGGGTTGAATGGGGATGCGTCCTTCTTCTCGGCGGCGACGGCGGCGGACAATCTCTTCAGCGCGGTCTACCTCGCTTTTCTGGCGCTGTTGCCGGGAACGGCGTGGGTGGCCTCCCGTTTCCCGGCACACCGGGAGCAGGACATCGTCGAGGACGCCAGCCCCGTCCCCGTGTCCGCCGCGAGCCTGTGCATGGCCCTCGCCACCTCGCTGGTGATCGTGGCGATCAGCGATGCGCTGCTCGCGACGCTGGATGGGGGTGGCTGGCGCTACGTGCTGATCACGGCGTTTACGCTGGCCCTGGCAACGCTGGTCCCGGATTTGCCGCGCAGGCTGGCGGGGGCCTTCGAGCTCGGTGTCTGCCTGTCCTTCGTATTCTTCGCCGCCATTGCCGCCGGTGCGGATGTTCCGGTGATGCTGTCGGTGGCCCCGCTGCTGGTCGCGCTGGTGCTGATCCTGTTGACCGTGCACGCGGTGGTGCTGCTGGTTCTGGGGCGCCTGTTCAAGCTGAGCATACCGGAGCTGGTTATCGCCTCGAACGCCGCGGTGCTCGGCGCCACCACGGCACCGGCGCTCGCGGCGGCCAGGGGCTGGCGCGATCTGGTGACACCGGCGGTGCTGGTGGGGGTGCTGGGCTACGCCCTGGGAACCTTCATCGGCACGCTGATTTTCAAGACCTGGGGCGCAATACTCTAGGCCCCGGGGGACTCAGCCGCCGAAGTCTCCGCCGGTGTCCTCGGGCGCGAAGCGAATCAGGCGGCTGTCCTCAACGGCTACGGTGCGATTGATGACCACGGCCTGGTAGTCGGGGTTGGTGACCATCGCCAGGAAGGCGCCGGCATTCGGGTAGCGGGCCATGAAGGCGATGTCCCAGTGCTTGTCCGTGGGCCCCGTGACCATGCACTCCTGGGTGCCGCGCCAGATGATCTCCCCGCCGAGTTCGCGGAAGATCGGGCCGCTCAGCTCACCGTAGCGCCGGTAGGCTTCCGCGCCGGAGCAGATCGTCCCATCGGGGTAGGTCGCGGTTTCATTCAGCCGAATGAGGTTGAGCATCATGATCGGCGTATCCCGGGGGAGGGCCTTGAATGCCTCAAACTGTTCGCGGGTAGGGTCGATGTGCTTCACGGCGGGTCTCCGGTGATGGTTGGGTTCATGTGATGGCGGGGGAAGGTGTTTCCGCCGTCGGTTTCCTGTCGCAGGCACTTTCGCAGAGCGCGTTCGTGGCGTCCAGTCCGGATCGATGATCACCGCTCTCTGGAAGCAGGGGGGGAGCTCGGCTGGGCCGGGGCGCAGCGAAATGCTAGCCTGCACCGCATTTCCCGCCCCTGGAGGTACCCTTGGCCGCATCATCCGACCAGAGCAAAGGCAAGGCCCGCGAGACACGACTGCTGCACAGTGGCCGCAGCGATCCCCGGGTTGTTTCCAGCCCCGTCTACCACGCCTCGACGGTGCTGTTTCGGGACTACGCTGAGTTCGAGGCACGCAAAGCCGCGCCCCTGGATCGCGAGCATCTGTACTACGGGCGCATGGGGCTACCGACGCCCCGGGCCCTCGAGGACGCGCTGATGGTCCTGGATGACAGCGTGGGCGCGGTGCTGGCACCCTCCGGTGTGGCGTCCATCGCCGCCATCCTCAGCGCGTTTCTGTCCCCCGGGGATCACCTGCTCATGGTCGACAGCGTCTACGGCCCGACGCGGAATTTCTGCAAGGGCACCCTGGCGGAGCGGGGCATCAGCACGACGTTCTACGATCCTCTGGTGGGGGATGGCATCGACGCGCTGCTGCGGGACAACACGCGCCTGATCTTCATGGAGTCACCGGGTTCGGGCACCTTCGAGATCCAGGATGTGCCGGCCATCGTCGCCGTTGCGAAGGAGCGCGGGATTCTCACGGCCATCGACAACACCTGGGCCACGCCGCTGCTGTTCAATCCCCTGGACCACGGCGTGGATCTGGCGATGCAGTCCGGCACGAAGTACCTCAACGGTCACGCGGACTGTCTCTTCGGTGTCACGACGACCCGGGACCGGGCTCTCTACGATCGCCTGCACCGCTATACGCTCGCCCAGGGCATTCACCTGGCCAGCGACGATGCGATGTTGGCCCTGCGGGGGCTGCGTACCCTCGCGGTGCGCCTGCCGGCGCACGATGCCGCCGCGCGACGGGTTGCGTCCTGGCTGGAGGGGCAGGAGGCGGTGCAGCGCCTGCTCCATCCGGCCTGGGAGAGCTGTCCGGGCCACGCCGTGTTCCAGCGGGACTTCAGCGGCGCCAACGGTCTTTTTGCATTCGTTGCGAAGCTCGGGGGCGAGGGGGCGCTGGCGCGTTTTATCGATCACCTGGAACTCTTCGGCGTCGGCTTTTCCTGGGGGGGATTCGAAAGTCTCTGCCTGCCCATGGAAATGGAACGGGACAGCGCCACGGTGCCCCTGGCGGCGGATGAAACGCTGCTGCGCGTGCACATCGGGCTCGAGGACCCCGATGATCTTATCGCGGAGCTCGCCGCCGCCTTCGCGGCGGCGCACCGGGGAAGCTAGGCGTCGGCGAAGTTGCGGAAGTCCGCGAGCAGGGCCTGGGCGGCGGTCTGAATGATTTCCCGGCCGTTTTCCACCGTGGCCTGGGAAGGGTCGGAGCCGATGCGTCCGTCGGGGAAGGTCGCCCGGTAGTCCTGGGCATCGCCGAAGCTTCCCATGGGGGCCACCCGCGGCTCCAGCACCACGTCGCGCACCTGATCGGGGTAGGCGGCGTAGGTGACCGCCACCTCTGACGGTGTCGCGTGGGCGCCCTCGTTCCGGGGGTGCAGGCGGCGGCAGGTTTCCATCACGGACGGGAGTTCCCACCAGTTGCGCTGGCGCAGGGACAGCTGGGTCAGGGGCGTATCGGGCCCCGCGAGGCTGCGCTCTGCGTGAATCTCCGCGAAGGCGGCGGCGATCGTCGCCACGTTGCCACCGTGGCCATTGAACCAGTAGAAGCGTTCGAAGCCGTGGCGGCGCAGGGAGTGGGTCCAGTCCATGATCGCCGCGATCATGGTGCTCGGCCGCAGCGTCATGGTGCCGGGGAACGCGAGGTGGTGCTGGGCGCAGCCCACGCTGAAGGTCGGGCCCACGAGAATGTCCGGGTCCTCCGCCGCCGCTTCCGCCGCGATGACTTCGGGGCAGATGGCGTCGGTGCCGATGAGGCCATTGGGGCCGTGCTGCTCCATGGAGCCGATGGGGAGGATGATGGCCTTGCTCCGCTCGAGATAGGCTTCGACGTCGCACCAGGTGGACAGGGCTAGCAGCATGGGATTCTCCTGATCAGTGGGAGGCGAGCGTCGGGTCGCTCCGGGGGGAGGCCAGAAGCTCGCGATAGAGTTCAATGGTTTCGCGGGTCATGGTGTCCAGCAAAAACCGGTTGTTCGGTGCCGGCGCGGGCATGTCGCCATCCAGGATCCGGGTGATGCGGGCCGCGGCGCCGTCGATGTCGCCTACGGAGACCGCACCCTGGGGGTAGAGCGCGTCGAGGATTTCCGCCACACCGCCATGGGCGTAGCCCACGACCGGTCGCCCCTCGCTCAGGGGTTCGAGCACCGTGCGGCCGAAGGATTCAGGCTGCGTGGACAGGGACAGGACCACATCGGATAGCGCATAGATATCCCGCAGGTCGCTGCGGTGCCCCGCGAAGCTGATGTCGCCACCCAGTTCCAGAGCCTCCGTCTGCTGGTAGATCTCCCTTGCATAGGCCAGGCGCTTCGGATCTTCGCCGCCCACCACCAGACCGTGGACGGGCTGGCCCCGGGACTTCAGCAGGGCAATGAGGCGCAGAAAGTCGTGGTGTCCCTTGAGGCGGGTCAGGCGGCCCGCCAGGGTAATGACGCGCTTGTCCAGAAGCTGGGGGAAGCTCGCGTACCACTGCTCGAGCCACTCCCCGTGGGGGCGATGGCCCCGGGGATACTCCAGAGGGTTGATGCCCCGGTAGATGAGGCGGAGCTTGGCGGTGTCGCAGCGTGGATAGTTCTCGCCCACGTAGCGGCGCACGACTTCGGAGACAACGATCACGCGCTCACCGCAGGTCACGATTTCGCTGTAGCGGCTCACGGAGTGCAGACCGTGCACCGTGCTCACCAGGCGCGGACGGGTCGCCGGGTCCATCTTCTGCCAGGCCAGCCAGCAGACCCAGGCGGGCATGCGCGACCGGAGATGCAGAATGTCAAAGCGCTGCTGTTCCAGCCAGCGGCGCAGGGGGCGCACGTGGCGCAGCGTCAGGGGGGACTTGCGACCGAGATCACGACCGTGGTGCTGTGATCCCTGGCGTTCCAGGCGCGTTACGAGCTGCCCCCCGGCGGAGAGCACGTGGGAGTCGTGGCCGCCCTCGACCAGGGCTTTGGCCAGCTCCAGGGTGCCGCGTTCCACGCCGCCGCTGTTCAGGGCCGGCAGCACCTGCAGCACTTTCACGGGGCGACGGCTCCGCGCAGACGCCTGGGAAGCACAGCGTTCATTCGGCGAGCTGTTGCTGGTACAGCCGGGCGTAGAGTCCCTGGCGGTCGAGCAGTTCCCGGTGAGAACCCAGTTCCACGAGCTTGCCATCGTCGAGTACGGCGATGCGGTCCGCCTGCTCCACCGTCGACAGGCGGTGGGCAATGATCACCGTCGTGCGGTTCCGCAGGATGCGTTCCAGCGCCTGCTGGATCAGGGCTTCGCTCTCCGCGTCCTGGGCCGAAGTGGCCTCGTCCAGAATCAGCACCGGGGCGTCCTTCAGAAAGGCACGAGCCAGGGACAGGCGTTGGCGCTGACCACCGGAGAAATCGTCCCCCTCTTCGCGCAGTACGGTGTCGAGTCCCCGAGGCAGGGCATCGATGAACTCCAGGGCATTGGCCTGGTTCAGGGCATCGCGAATGGTGTCATCGTCCGCGCTGGCCAGGTCTCCATAGGCGATGTTCTCGCGCACCGTCGCGGCGAAGAGCGTCGTGTGCTGGGAGACGTAGGCGATATTGCGTCGCAGCGCCTTGAGCTGCAGCGTTTCCATGGCCTGGCCATCGAGCAGGAGCTGCCCCGGTGGCGCCGGCAGAAGAGTGGCCAGCAGGCTGGCGAGGGTGCTCTTGCCCGAGCCGGAGCGGCCGACCAGGGCGAGGGTCTCGCCCGCCCGGACCTCGAGGCTGATGCCCGCCAGCGCATCGCGGGCAGCGCCGGGGTAGCGAAAATGCAGGTCACAGAGTTCGTAGGAGCCGCGCAGGGGGAGGGCGGGGAGCTCCCCACTGGCTCGCTCCGGGGCCTCGTCGAGGATCGCAAACACGCTCTCGGCGGCGGCGATGCCGCGCTGGATGCGGGCGTTCACCTGGGTGAGTTGGCGCAGGGGTTTGGCGACGAGGCTGGCGGCGGTGATATAGGCCAGGAATGTGCCCGCATCCATGTCGCCGCGGAGTGCGGGGTCGAGGCCGAACCAGAACAGTCCCGCCAGCGCTGTGTAGGTGAGCCACTGGATGATCGGTGTGCTGACTTCATTGACGCGCGCCAGCTTGAGGTCCTGCTTGAGCGCATAGGCGCTGCGATCCGTAAAACGGGCATTCTCGGCGGCGGTGCCGCCAAAGCCCCGGACCACGGCGAAACCGCGTATGGCCTCGGCGGCGACGCGGGTGATGTCGCCCATGGAATCCTGGATGCGGCGACTGTATTTCTTGAACTGGCGTGACGCGAGCCCGATGATGGCGCCGATGAGGGGGGCCAGGACGAGGAACAGCAACGACAGCTTCCAGTTGAGGTAAAAGATGTACCCCAGCAGCGCGATGACGGTCATGCCCTCGCGCACGATGACCTTGATCGCAGTCGACGCCGCCGCAGCCACCTGCTCGATGTTGAAGGTGATGAGGGAAAGCAGTTCGGCGGAATTGCGCTGCGCGAGGTACCCCGCAGGCAGGCAGTTGATGTGGGCAAATACATCCACGCGTAACTGGTTGACGACGTGACGGGCAACGAAGGTGATGTAGTAGCCCCCCAGATAGGAGCCGATGCCCCGGAGGCTGACCAGGGCGATGAGAGCCAGGGGCAGGAAGTTCCTTACGCGGTCCGCCTCGTCCAGACCCAGTGCCCGTTCCCAGTTGTGCAGGTCCCGCGCTACCGCCCCGTCGAGAACAGGGCTGGCCACGCCGTCGAAGGCGGCGGGAAGGTACTGCATCAGGCCGGCGAAGGCGGACTGGGTCAGGGCGTACAGCATGAAGCCCACCAGGCTGATGAGAAACGCCGGCCAAACGGGCCGCACGTAGCCCAGAAGACGGCCATAGGTCTGCAGGCTGCCCGGAGCAGCGGCGTCTGCTGCGCTGGCGTCCGGGTTGTCGGCGGGAGGGGAGGGGCGATGGGTCAAGGCTTGCTCGCAACGGGCATATTGCGCCCATTGTACGGGAGGCGCGGGCTTCGTCGTACCCGAGGGAGGTCGGTCTCGCCTTTTTGAGGGATGGGAGGAACCGATACGAGACGATAGAATCAGCGCAGTCTGTCGTCCATTGCCTCGGAGATTTCCATGTCCCATCGCTTTCTCGCCCCCTGTCTCTTCTGCCTTGCGCTGGTGGTCAATCCGGCCCGGGCCTTTGATGCACTGAGCTACTACAAGGAGCTCCACGCGCACCCGGAACTGTCCTTTCAGGAGGCGGAGACCTCGGAGCGCCTGGCGGCGAGCCTCGAAGCGGGGGGCTTCACGGTCACCCGGGGGGTGGGCGGACACGGCGTCGTTGCAGTGCTGGAGAACGGCGACGGGCCGACGCTACTCATGCGCGCCGACATGGACGGGTTGCCCGTGGCGGAGCAGACCGGACTGCCCTACGCAGCGAAGCGCGGGCGACGGAGCTGGATGGCCGGGAAGTGTCGGTCATGCATGCCTGTGGCCACGATGTGCACATGACCGTGATGCTGGCGTCAGCCCTGGAGCTCCAGCAGCGTCGGGATCAGTGGCAGGGCACCCTGGTGGTGATCATGCAGCCGGCGGAGGAACGGGGTGCCGGGGCCCGGGACATGCTCGCGGACGGTCTGTTTGAGCGTTTCCCCGTCCCGGATTACAACCTGTCCCTGCATACCTCCGCCACATTGCCGGCGGGGCAGGTGGGCTATATCGAAGGCTGGATGATGGCCAACGTCGATATGGTGGACATCACCCTGTTCGGTGTCGGGGGCCACGGTGCCTATCCCCACACCGCGCGGGATCCGGTGGTTCTCGCCGCGGCGACCATCATGGATCTGCAGACCCTCGTGTCCCGGGAGGTTCACCCGGCGGAACCGGGGGTCGTCACCGTGGGATCGATCCACGGTGGTACCAAGCACAATATTATTCCCGACGAAGTGACGCTGCAGCTGACCGTGCGCTCCTACTCCGACGCCGTGCGGGAGCGCCTCCTGGGCGGAATCGAGCGCATCGTCACCAAGCAGGCAGAAGCCATGGATATGCCCGCGGACCGGCCGCCCCGGATTACAGTTCGGGATGAGTACACACCGGCCCTGTGGAACGATCCGGCGCTGGTGCGTCGCGGGGTGAGCGCCATGGAGGCGGAACTGGGCGCTGACGCGCTGGTGGAGATAAGCAAGGAGATGGGTGGGGAGGACTTTTCCCGCTACGGACGCACCTCCGAAAAAACCCCCTCGTTCATGATGCGCCTGGGTACGGTTCCCCAGGGGTTGTGGGAAAAGGCAGAGCGCGGAGAGGCAAGCCTGCCATCCCTGCACTCGCCGTTCTTTGCGCCGGATCCGGAGCCGACGCTGGAAACCGGCCGCAGGGCCATGGTTGCCATGGCTCTGGACCTGCTGCAGGTACCCTGATCGCTCAGATATCGGCGCCGTTGACGGAGGCGGACTTCAGCTCCGTAAGGGAGTCGTCCTCCTCGTGCTTGAGGAGCACGGCCGTGCCCACGTGGTACCACTCCATATCGATGTAGGTTCGGGAGTTCCCCGCCGGTACTATCGATGTGGACGTTCTGACCACGGTGAAGCGGCAGGCCTGGAAGGTGCCCGCCGGTACCGTGAGGCTCTCGATACCGTCGAAGGTAATCGTGCGTTCCTCGGCGACGGTGGTGGCAGAGGTTTGGCCCGCCACCTGCGTGTCCGTAGAGGTCTCGAAGCTCGTAGAGAAGCTCTGGCCGGCGGCGAGATCAAAACGCTGAAGCTCAAAGGGGGCATAGGTGGTGACACTCGTGCCCGTACTCGGCGAGAGAATCTCCGTCTCTACCCCAAGGCTGCGCATGCGCTGGCCCCCGGGCAGTTGGAAGTAGGACTTCGTGATGCCCGTAGAGGGATAGTCCCCGGTGGAGTAGACATTGGAAGTGGCCCGCAGGGCGTTTTTGCCGTTGAAGGTGTAGCCGCCTTCAACGATCTGATCCATATGATAATCGAGGCTTTCGCCCAGGGCATTGGTGCCCTGATAGCTCGCGACGAGGGTGGTGCCCGGAGTTACCAGGGCGTCGTTCCAGCAACTCGATGCGTTGCCCACGCCCGAGCCGCTCCCCGCGCCCGTATCTTCGGCAAAAACGGCTTCGAGGAAGAACACCTCATCGTCCCGGTCCAGGAAGGACAGCAACAGGCTGTCTCCGGCAAACCCTGCGGTGAACAGGCGGCATGCGTCCGTGCTGCCGCCGCAAAGTCCGCGGTGTTTCTTGCGCCAGCCGACAAACCGGTACCCCGTATCCGCCTGGGCCATAAAGGTCTCGTCGAACTCCAGGTCCGAGACGTCAACGGAGGTGCAGGGACTGCCGGTGCAGCTGAAGTTGCCGGAGGAGGTGGTGATGGAGCCGCCGGTGGTGGTGCTCATCTGGACTTTACAGCCAGCCAGTACCGCAGTGGCCAGCGCTAGCATGAGGGGCGCTTTCATGGCTGGAACTACCTCTTTCTGCCATTGGGAGTAGGGGGGGGGCCGCTTTGTCAGTATCGCCCGAACTCTGAAGAAAAAAAAGGTACATTGCGGATTGATCAGCCGCCGAGGCTGATGCCCACGATCATGCCGTTGTTCAACCAGCGACCCAGCATCGTGCCGGCTTCACTGGCCGCGGCGGCTTCACCCAGTTCGTCTACGAGCATCAGGCAGAGGTCGCCGTAGCCGGCACCCCCGGCCATCATTGCGACGGCGCGGCCCTCACGAGCCGATACGGCTTGGCAAATCGGGGTAAACGCCTGGCGCCAGACGATACAGGCGAGCGCTTCTTCGCTACGGAAATCCACGTCTATCGATTCGACACTGGTGCCTGGGTTCGCGGTTGCTGTGTCGGTGCCTTTACAGTTGGACTCTGCCCTGGGCTCCACGGTCTGTTTGAGGCTGCCTTGGGAGACCGCGTCTGCCTCTGCCAGTGCGCGCCAGAGCCTGTCGACGCGGTGCGCCACAGCAGCCTGCTGCGTGCCGGGCATAAAGCGTAGCCGCATGCCCGCCCAGTCGTCTTCTTCGAACCCTGCCGTAACTGCCGTGAAGCTCGCTGCGTCCAGCGGCGTGGCGTCGTAGCTGACAAAGCAGACATGCATTGCCCATTCCAGCCAGGCCAGCTCGCTGACTTCCGGGTCTTTTGAGAACAGGGACGCCAGCGTAGCGCTAAAGCCCTCACCCACCGCATCCAGCGTCCAGCTCGATGGAGGGTGGCTGATAACGTGGTGCGCTGCGGCCTGGGCAAATGCGGCATCGCCCACCCAGCGCGCGGTTCTCGGATAAGTCTCGCGCAGTGCATCCACCATTCGTGCGCGGTAGGCATTGCGATAAATCTCGACTCGGCGTGACTCCATGGCGACCGGCAATTCCTGCGAGTCGTCCAGCACCAGCGACATAAACGCTTGCTGCTGGGCGGCGAGCGTCGTCGCGTAGGTCATCGGGACATCCTCTGTGCGTCGACACCGTGGGCAATATCCCGGGCAACGGCGAGCTCAGCCAGCAATGCATCCAGTGCTGGAATGTTGTCGTCGCGCTCGATCATCACGGCAACGTCGCCCAGCAGCGGCTGTGTTCTCGCAAAGAGTTCCCAGGTCGCGCTTGGCACCGGTTGATCGTGCGTGTCGATTTTGATCTCGCCGTCGCTAAGGCCGGCCAGATGCGCCTGTCGCACCCGATCCAGCGGCAGTCCGGCGACGTAGTCGTCGGCGGAAAAGCCGTGATTATGCGCGCTGACGACCACATTATTGATGTCGAGGAGCAGGTGGCAGCCGGTGCGATCGGCGATCGCAGCGATAAATTCCCATTCGGTCATTTCGTCACCAGGGAAGGTGAGATAGCTCGACGGATTTTCGAGCACCAGTTCACGCTCCAGGGTTTCCTGGGCGAAGTGCACGTTGTCGCAAACGACCTGTAGCGCTTCCAGGGTATAGGGCATGGGCAGCAGGTCGTGGCTGTTGTGCGCATGCGTGCGCGTCCAGCAGATATGGTCCGATAGCCACAGCGGTTCAATGCGCGCTGCAAGCTTCTTCAATTCACGTAGGTAGTCACTGTCCAGGCCATCGGCAGACCCGATCGACATGGAAACCCCGTGCAGGATGACGGGCGTGTGTTGCCGCACGCTCTCAAGCACGCGTAGGGGGTTGCCACCATCGACCATGTAGTTCTCCGAGATCACTTCGACAAAATCCACCGGCACGGGCCCGGCAAGGAACGATTCGTAGTGTGCTCTGCGCAGACCCAGGCCGTAGCCGGACAATGCTGGGATGTTGTTCACGAGTTAGTCCTGATTGGATGACCCGGCTTCGCCCGCGCAGGCGAACTCCACCGGTTCATGGTTTGGTGCTTGAGACAGCTGTTTGTCTGTCGGCGCTTATTCGCCCAGGTCGCCAATGGTTCCGCCGCGCTTCAGGCAGGCGCCGGCTTCGAGAGCCTGGAATCCGTGGCCTTTGCAGGCATTCATACCTTTACAGGCGTTCTCTGTGGTTGCGCAGTCCGCATTGCCCGCACAGTCATGCACGCCGTAGCAGTGAATCTTGTCATTGGTGTCGATAGCACGACCAATGCTGCCGGCAGGCGGTTCGGCAGCGAAGGCTGCAACGGAGGAGAGTGCGATAGCGGCGGCGGTGGCGGCGAAGAGGCTTTGCTTGTTCATGGGTAGATCCTTCTGTGTCGACTGGGTAGTGGTTTGTTTGCTTGTCCGTTCAGCTCGTTTGTTTACGTCGTTCCCCTGCTTGATTCAGTGCAAGGGTCGCGATGGACATAACGGTATTCGCCCGATCGCCGCGTTTGGTTACAGCCCAGGAAAAATAAAATCCAAAAAAAATACGGAGAAGGAGATCAGGTTTTTTTCATCGAGGGTGTAACCAATTCATGAGCTGGAGCGAATTCCCATGCATCCACCGCATGAAGATCGTCATGCAGACATCCCAGGCGGGGGTATGACCTACAACTGAATGACTCAAGCTACTACTCAAGGAGAACACCATGAAACGACGTGACTTCGGCAAGATCGCATCCCTGGCTCTGGCCGCAGGCATCGTAGCCGGCATCAATGCAGCGCCCGCGGCAGCGCAGGGCAAGGCGATAGAAAAATGTTACGGCGTCGCAAAAGCCGGTCAGAACGACTGCGCGGCCGGACCGGGAACCAGCTGTTCTGGCAGCTCAACCCGTGACTACCAGGGCAACGCCTGGAAGCTGGTCGAAAAAGGCAGCTGCGAGCGCATCGAGACCCCGATGGGCAAGGGTTCTTTGACACCGATCGAGCGCTAAGCGCGCTCGTCCCACAGGAGACAACCATGTTTGCGCTACGGAGCTACTACGACCAGGTGACCTGTCTCCTGTCGGGGCGTTTCTTTACCGGGGTGGCACTGCTACTGTGCCGATTCTCACTGGCCGGCGTGTTCTGGCGCGCCGGACGCACCAAAGTCACCGAGGGGAGCCTGTTGACGATCAGTGACACAACACGCTTTCTCTTCGAACAGGAATACACCGGCGTACCGCTGCCCACCCAGCTCTCCATGTATCTGGCAACGTACGCCGAGCATGCCCTGCCCATCTTGTTGGTGCTGGGTCTCGCGACGCGGATCTCGGCGCTGGGATTGCTGCTGATGACACTCACCATTCAGATCTTTGTGTATCCCGATGCCTGGTGGCAGGTGCACAGCCTCTGGGCGGGGTTGTCGGCGATATTACTGTCCGTCGGCGGTGGCTGGTTCTCGCTGGATGCGCTGCTATCGCGTTATCGAACGCACAAGCCAGGCGCCGCGTCTTGATTGCTGACGAACAAACGCTGTCGCGGCTGATGGGGCTCGCCCAGCGTGGCGACAAACAGGCTTACACGGCGCTGCTCACTGAGGCGCAGCGATGGCTGGAACGCTTTTTCAGTCGTCGCTGCGCGCCGGGTCACAGCGCAGATCTGGTGCAGGAAGTCCTGATCGCCGTACATAACAAGCGAGCTTCCTACGATCCTGCGCGACCGTTTTTGCCCTGGCTTGCAGCCATCGCCCGGTACCGCTGGGTAGACCACTTGCGCGCCGTCTACCGAAAGGCAGAAGAGGAGCTAACGGATGCAGACGTGCCTTTTGAGAGCGGGGAAGAATCGCTGATTGCGCAGCTCAGTCTCGACCGAATGCTGGCACAGATTCCGGACGCCCAGGCGGAGGTGATTGCCTTCGTCAAGATCGAGGGTTTATCTATCAAGGAAGCGGCGGCGAAAACCGGCATGACCGAGGCCGCCGTCAAGGTCAATATTCATCGAGGGCTGAAAAAGCTGTCAGCTCTACCAGAAAAGGCACGTTAGGTATGGAACGCTCAACAAACTCCCTTATCCAGCAAATGGCTGACGACCTCGAGCCGGTACGTCCGATGCTCATGCGCGACGGGATCATGCTGGTTGTGACGGCGGTAGTGATTACCGTCCTTGGCATCGCGTTCCTGCCCGGCCTCTGGGACGGCGTCTGGTCCGGTGATGCGTCGATGTTCTTCGTGGTGACCAACGGCCTGTTATTGATTCTGGGCTGTGCCGCGGCAAGCAGCGTCCTGCAAATGGCCAACCCGCGGGTGGGCAATCAGCATGACGGGCCACGTTGGGCTTCGTTGATGGTCGCTGTTCTGCCCGCCGCGGCTTTGCTGTCACTGTTCGGGCATGAGCATCCCATGGAGTCACTCACGGATAGCTATGGCGTGAAGTGTTTCGGCGCGGCGATGCTCGCATCCCTGCTGACCGCGATTGCGCTGGTGCTGTGGCTGCGCCGCGGCGCACCGGTGGCCCCGGCGACGGCGGGCATGCACCTGGGTATCGCGGCGACAGCTCTGGGCTCCGCGGCCTATGGTCTTGCCTGCCCATTCGACGGTGCCGTCCACCTGGGGGTCTGGCATGTGGCACCCGTATTGGCGGGCGCGCTGCTCGGGCGCTTCGTCTTGCCGCCCTTGCTGCGCTGGTAGTCGGACAACGCCAGGAGCTTGCCCGGAAGGGCGTGACCAATCCATGGCGGCACGGCCGGGGCGAAGGCTAGGCGGGTACATTCTCCGCGAGGGCTGCGGCCCGGCGGCGCTGCAGGCGCATCCGGACCTGCGCAGGCAGGGCGAGGAAGGCGGGCGTCGCGATGAGCGTGAGCACCGTGGCGAAGGACAGGCCGAAGACGATTGCCTGGGACAGGGGGCCCCAGAAGGTGGCCATCTGGCCTCCGGCGGTGATGCTGCGGTTGACGATGTCCACGGACAGGTCACAGGCGAGGGGCAGCAGGCCGAACACCGTGGTTATCGTGGTGAGCATCACGGGCCGCAGGCGCTGAGACGATGCGCGGACGATGGCCTCGGCCGCAGACAGCTCCGGGTGTTCCTGGCGCACAAAATTGTAGGTATCGATGAGCACGATGTTGTTGTTGACCACGATACCTGCGAGGGAAACCACGCCCACCCCGGTGAGAATCGCACTGAAGGCGCTGCCGGTGACGAGCAGTCCCAGGAGCACTCCGGCGGTGGACATGACCACCGCCAGGAGGATCAGTCCGCTCTGGTAAAAGCTGTTGAACTGGGTGACCAGCAGAATGAACATCAATAGCAGGGAAAGCAGGAACGCCACCTGCACGAAGGCCAACGACTCCGCCTGCTCCTCGTTGGCGCCGCGGAACTGGATGTCGAGGCGTGGATCGAAGGACTGCGTGTCGATCCAGGCCTGCAGTTCCTTGACCATGGTATCGGCAAGCACACCCTCGGCAACGTTCGCCCGTACCCGCTCCACCGGAAAACCATCGATGCGCTCGAAGGTGTCCACGCCCGGCGCCGGCGTGATGTGCACAAAGTTACTCAGGGGGACCTGGCCCTGATTCGTCGTGACGCGCAGCTCGTCCATGGCGCTGATGCCCCTGTGGGCAATGGGGAAGCGGGCGCGGATATCCACGGCATCGTCGGCACCGTCGGGTCGGTATTCCGCCACCTTCACGCCATTCGTGATCAGTTGCAGGGCGACGCCGGCAGCGAGCACGTCGGCGTCGTAGAGCGCGGCCTGGGCGCGATCCACCTCCATGCGCCATTCGATGGAGGGCAGGGCACTCGTGTCGTCGATGTCCACGAGGCCGTCCATGCTATCCATGTGTTCGCGGATTCGCACGAGGGCGGGCTCCAGAAGCTCCCGATAGCGCGAGCGAAGCTCGATCTGCACCGGTTTACCCACGGGGGGGCCCTGTTCCATGGCCATCACCTCAACGCGGATGCCGGCCAGGTCGGAGGTGCGAGCTCGCAGATCCCTGACAACATCAAAACCGCTGCGGTCCCGGTCCGATTCCGGCAGGAGCTCGATAAACATGGTGCCGATGCGGTCGTTGGAGGAACCACCGCCGAAACC
>CAXBBA010000008.1:0-15432 GCA_963973805.1 uncultured Halieaceae bacterium
GCGAAGGCGAGCAGCTAGACTGGTCACGCGATGAGCAGTGGTATTTCCTGCGCAGCTATATCCAGACCACTACCCGTCTGTGCGCCGAGCAGACCGTGGGAGAGCCTTACCGGAGTGAAAGTAGATTTGTTGACGAGGCAGGCAATACGGTGCGCGAATCCGATGTGCTGCTCTGGTATTCCGAAGAGTTGCGCCCTCGCGTGAAGGGACGCCAGATCGGCTCCTTGTATTTCGGGGTTTACGAGGCAGATGAGGTGATCGCGGGCGATGTAGCGAAGCTCGTCAAAGTACACGGCTGCGCGTCGGAGCCCCTGGCGACGGTCGAGCGCTACTTTTATTGACCACTGGCGACGCTCGCCCTCAGTCCGCCGCGAGAAAGCCCCCGGACTGGTAGTCCCACAGGCGCTTGTAGATGCCGTTCTTCGCCAGCAGCTCGCTGTGGCTGCCCTGTTCCACGATGCGCCCTGCGTCCAGTACCACCAGGCGGTCCAGGGCGGCGATGGTGGACAGGCGGTGGGCGATGGCGATCACGGTCTTGCCTTCCATCAGCGTGTACAGGCTGTCCTGAATCGCCACTTCGACCTCGGAATCCAGTGCCGACGTCGCCTCATCCAGCACGAGGATCGGCGCGTCCTTGAGCATGACCCGGGCAATGGCGATGCGCTGACGCTGGCCGCCGCTGAGCTTCACTCCGCGCTCGCCCACCCGGGCGTCCAGGCCCCGGGCACCATCCTGATCCTGCAGGGCCATCACGAAGTCTGTGGCCCGGGCCTGTTCCAGGGCGCGCTGCAGTTCCTCTTCGGTAGCGGACTCGCGACCGTAGAGGATGTTTTCGCGCACGGTGCGGTGCAGCAGCGACGTGTCCTGGGTGACCATGCCGATGTTGGCGCGGAGGCTGTCCTGGGTGACGTCGCGAATATCCTGATCGTCCACGGTGATCGCGCCGCCCTGGGTGTCGTAGAAGCGCAGCAGCAGATTCACCAGGGTGGACTTGCCCGCACCGGAGCACCCGATGAGGCCCACTTTTTCGCCGGGGCGCATCTGCAGGTCCAGCCTGTCGAAGACCGGCCGGTCCGCGCTGTAGGCAAAGTCGATGTGGCGGAACGCGACGGCGCCGCGGGTCACGGTCAGGGGGTGGGCGTCGGGTCGGTCCTGCACCGCCACGGCGGTGGAGAGGGTCCCGATGCCGTCGCGCACGGTGCCGATGTTCTCAAACAGGTCAGACACCTCCCACATGATCCATTCGCTGATGCCGTTGATGCGCAGGCACAGGGCAAGGGCGGCGGCGATGGCGCCGGGAGAGATGGCGTTGTCGAACCAGAGGTAGACGGACATGGCCGCGATGGAGAACAGCATGACGGTGTTGTTCGTCGCCACCGTCGACTCCATCCAGGTGACCAGGCGCATCTGGGGGTGCACCGTTTCGAGGAATCCCGCCATGCCTTCGCGGGCATAAGCCGCCTCGCGCCGGGCGTGGGAGAACAGCTTGACGGTGCTGATGTTGGTGTAGCTGTCGGCGACGCGGCCGGTCATCAGGGCCCGGGCATCCGCCTGGCGTTCAGATACGCGCTGCAGCCGCGGCAGCACGATGGCCAGAATCGTGCCGTAGATCAGCAGCCACACCGCCAGGGGCAGGGCCAGGCGCCAGTCGATGGAGCCCAGGAGCACCAGCACCGAGAGAAAGTACACGGCGACGTAGACCAGGATGTCGAGGAGGATCAGCACCACGGAGCGCACCGCCAGCGCCGTCTGCATCACCCGCGTGGCGACGCGGCCCGCGAACTCGTCCTGAAAGAAGCCCAGGCTCTGGCGCAGCAGATAGCGATGGGCCATCCAGCGCACGATCATGGGGAAGTTGCCCATCAGGGTCTGGTGCAGCAGCAGCGACTGCAGGGCGACGAACAGGGGGTAGGCGACGATGAGGCCCAGGCCCAGGTACAGGATGTGCCAGCCGCCGTCGGCGCCGATCGTTTCGGGCGTGCTGGACGACAGCAGGTCTACGCCGCGCCCCAGGACTTCGAACAGCGCCACCTCCACGACGGCGATGGCCATGCTCAGGAGCGCCAGGCCCACCAGCCAGGGTTCCAGGCCGCGGGCGTGGTGGCGGCAGAACTGGTACACCGAGGCGGGCGCCCGCTCTGGCTGGCGCTCCGGGAACGCGTCGATCAGTTGTTCGAAGAAGCGAAAGGCCATGGTATTTGAGAAAACCGCGCGGCGTCGGTGCCGAAAAACGCCAGTGTAGCCTGTTGCCGTGGGCGGTAGCAGTCGCGCACCGGGGTGGCACCTGTCGGGTGCAGCGATTAAACTTGCCCGGCTTGCGTCCCCGATGGACGCCATCGCCCCGCGCCATGCGCTGCCGGGGGCCGTTCATACACTGCAGGAATCCTTCATGAAATCAATGTTCAAACCCGCCGCGGCAGTCAGCGCTGCGCTTCTTCTCTCTGCCTGCCAGCAGCAGGCCAGCGACAGTGCCGATGCCGAAGTGGCACTCGAAACTTCCAAGCAGCGCCTCAGCTACGGCGTCGCCCTGGGCCTCGGCCGCAACATGGCCAACGACGGCATGACCGTTGATGTGGATGCCTTTGCCGCTGGCCTCCACGATGCGATGACCGATTCGCCCCAGCGCCTGACAGACGAAGAAATCCAGGCCGAGATGATTGCCTTCCAGGAGCGCATGACCGAAGAGCAGGCCGCCAACACCCAGGCGCTGGCCGAAGCCAATGCCGCCGCCGGGGCCGCGTTCCTCGAAGAGAACGCTGCTCGCGAAGGCGTGATGACGACGGAATCCGGTCTTCAGTACGAAGTGGTCGAAGCCGGTGACGGCGCGAGCCCCAGCGCTGAAGACAGCGTAGAGGTGCACTACCGCGGTACGCTCATCGACGGCACGGAGTTCGACTCTTCCTACGCCCGCGGCGAGCCCGTGACCTTCGGCGTGACCCAGGTCATCCCCGGCTGGACCGAAGCACTGCAGCTGATGCAGGTGGGTTCCAAGTACAAGCTGTTCATTCCCTCGGAGCTGGCCTACGGCCCCGGTGGCGCTGGTGGACGCATCGGCCCCAACTCCACGCTGATCTTTGATGTGGAACTGCTGTCGATCCCCAGCCAGGAAAACGCTGAGGGCTGATCAGTCGAAGAAAGTCCCGTCAGCGACGGGCAACGAAGAAGGGCCGCTTACGCGGCCCTTTTTTGTACGCGGGTATTGCTATGGCGAGGAGCGTGGGCGCGGAGTGCGCGCCGGTGCCCTGACTCAGACCGCGCCGTGTTCCCGCAGCGCCGCTTTGAGGGCCTCGCGGTCGTCGACCAGATTGGCCAGTTGCGCCAGCGTCGCCACGCGTTCGCGCAGGGTGTCGATGCAGGTGCCAAAGGCCCCATCCGCATCGCTGCCCTCGGGGGCCCGGGAGGGGTCTTCGATGCCCCAGTGCATGCGCAGGGCGGTGCCCAGCCACAGGGGGCAGGCTTCGCCGGCGGCGGAGTCGCAGAGCGTCAGCACCAGATCCGGATCGAAGTCGCGCACGTCATCCATGCCCTTGCTCGCCAGAGTCTGCGTTTCAACGCCCGCCTGTTCCAGGTAGTGCAGCGTCAGGGGGTGCACCTCGCCAGCGGGGGCGCTGCCGGCGCTGGCCGCCTGCAGCTGCGGATCATCCAGATGCCGGGCCAGGGCCTCCGCGATGATGCTGCGGCAGCGGTTGTGGGTGCACAGGAAAAGAACTTTCACTGCTCGGGGCTCCGCAGGAGTTGGTAAATGGATACAGCCGCCAGAACCACAAACAGGATCAGCGTCTGCATGGGGATGCTAAGGCCCAAAAATGTCCACATTGTGTCAGCGCAGTTTCCATCGCCCATCATGACCATCTTGAAGGTCTCCGAGAGGGGGAAGGTGTCGAGCATGTACTCCAGGCTCGGGCCGCAGGCGGGCACCAGGTCCTCGGGCAGGGACTGGAGCCACACGTGGCGCGCGGCCACGGCGCCGCCGGCGAACGCGGCGAGGGTGCAGAGCAGCGCATAGACCCGTCGGCCCCAGCCTTTGGGGTTGTGCAGCGCCGCGAGCAGCGCAAACAGTCCCACGAGAACCACGAAGGCGCGCTGGGTCATGCACAGGGGACAGGGGGCGAGGTGTAGAACGCGCTCCAGAAACACCATGGCAAAGGCCATGGAGACAATGGTGAGCAGGAACAGTTCGAAGAAGAGGGGGCGAATACGCAGGAGCTTGTCCATCAATTTTCCGTGCTGATAGCTTTGTATTGATCGTAGTAGGCAGCCAGATACTGCTCGAAGGTCATGGTGTCGGCGTCTTCGATGGCGCGCTGGCGCGCCACGGAGTCCGCCGATTCCCGCAGCAGTTCGTCGCGGGTCTTCCCCTGCAGGGGCCGGGCGCGGAAGTGTTCCGCCCAGCGATTGCTGTAGTTCAGGGCAAAGCGGTAGTAGGGCAGGCCCTGCTCCCGCATCTCTCGCAGTACGCGAGCGGAGGGGAGTTCATCGTCGCCGCGGACCTTGCGGCGCTGGGCCTCGACCGCATCGGCGTAGGCACTGCCGCCATGGGACTCATCCAGCAGGGCGGCGCTCTCGGCCACGGCGTCCAGCAGTTCGCCGGCCCAGTCCGTGAGCGTGCGCTCCCCCGTGGGGGTTTGCAGGCACAGGCCCGGCTCTCGCCCGCGATTGACCACGTCCGACAGGTTCGCCGACTGGCGGCGCTGCTGCTCGTCGGTGCAGGCGGGGCTCTCCTCGGTCAGGCAGTGGACCAGGAAAGCATCGATGAAACGCACCTGCTCGGCGCTGACGCCCAGGGGCTCGAAGGGGCTGACGTCGACGCAGCGGACCTCTACGTACTCCACGCCCCGGTCGTGGAGCGCGGTGAGGGCGGTTTCGCCGGCGCGGCCCGGGCGTTTCGGGCGAATCGTGCTGTAGAACTCGTTCTCGATCTGCAGCAGGCTGTCGTTGAGCTGCATGTACTCGCCGTTGTCCATGCCGTTGAAGGCGGCGTAGTCGGCGTGGGGGGTGAGAATGGCTTCCGTGAGCGTCGCGAGATAGTTGTCCAGGGAGTTGTAGCAGACCCGCAGGGATTTCTGCGCACTGCTGTTGTAGCCCAGGTCACCCATGCGCAGCGCCGTGGCGTAGGGCAGGTGCAGAGAATTGCCCTCGGCGTCGAAGGGCTGCAGGTGGTGCTCGCCGCGGCCGCGCATGAAGCTGGCGCACACCGCCGGGGACGCGCCAAACAGGTAGATCAGCAGCCAGCTCCAGTGGTGGAAGTTGCGGATCAGGCCCAGGTAGCGGCCCGTAATATAGTCCTGCAGGGTTTCCGCGGCGCCGTCCGCCTCCCAGGCGGTGGGCCAGTAATCCTCGGGCATCGAGAAGTTGTAGTGCACGCCGGCGATCGCCTGCATCATGCGGCCGTAGCGATGGCCCAGGCCGTAGCGGTACACGGTTTTCATGCGCCCGGTGTTGGAGCTGCCGTAGCGCGCCACGGGGATGCCCGCGTCGCCGGCGACGATGCAGGGCATGCTGGCGCTCCACAGGCGTTCGCTGCCGAGATGCTCGTAGACGAAGCTGTGGATGTCTTCCAGCGTCTCGAGGGTGTCTTCGATGCCCGTGGATACGGGGGTGATGAACTCCATCAACGCTTCGGAGTAATCCGTGGTGATGCTGCTGTGGGTGAGCGCCGAGCCCAGATCCGCCGGGTGCGGCGTGCCCGCCAGCACGCCGTCGTTGCCCACGCGCAGGCTCTCCTTTTCGATGCCCCGGGCAATGCCCCTCAGGAGCGTTGGATTCGAGGTGCTGAGCCGCTTCAGCTGATCGTGCCAGTGGGATGTCAAGGCGATGTCTCCAGCGAAAAGTGTTGTTGCGGATCTTCACCGCAGGGAATGGGCCGGGATGATACACCGGGGCAGCCTCGCGACGTTAGGCGCCAGGGGTTCATTGCGCCGCAAAACGGCTCAGGGTATGGACCACAAAGTTGTGCTCCGGTTCACGGAACTTTGGTGATGGTAAACTGTCGCAATACTTTTCTTTGGAAATTCAATGAGATTCGCAGTCGCAATTCTTCTTCTGGCCGCGGGTGGCTACGTGTTTTGGCAGCAGACGGCCGATGGCCCCGCCAGCGAGGGCCCCGGGATGCGCCGGGCCGCTCCCGTCACCGTGGTGGAGGTGAGTCGCCAGTCGTTCCGGGACCGCATCCCCGCCCTCGGCACGCTCCAGGCCTGGGAGTCCATCGACATTTCATCGTCGGTGTCCCAGATCATCGAATCCCTGAACTTTGAAGACGGAGAACGCGTAGAGAAGGGCCGCGTGCTCGCCACGCTGCGCCAGGACGCGGAGCGTGCGGCGCTGCGGGAGCTTCGGGCCCGCCTGGAGGACGCGCGGCGCGAGGTTCGGCGCCTGGAAAATCTGGCCAGGAAGAATCAGGTGGCGCAGACCGAGCTCGACACGGCAGAGACCGAAGTGCAGGTACTGCAGCATCAGATCTCCGAAGTGCAGGCGCGCATAGCGGACCGCACCATCGTCGCGCCGTTCAGCGGTGTGCTGGGATTGCGCGAAGTGAGTGAAGGCGCGCTGGTGTCGGCGGGACAGCGCCTGACCACGCTGGACGATATCAGCCGCATGCGCCTGCAGTTCACGGTGCCCGCCCGCTATCTGGGCGTGCTGCAGCCGGGCATGACCGTAATCGCCAGGTCCACCGCGTTCTCCGACGAGTTTGTCGGCGAGCTCACGGCGGTCGCCTGCGCCCCGGGTTACTCATGGAGCTGGAGCTGGCCGGCGAGGAGCGGGACGTGATCATGGTGCCGGAAGAGAGCCTGCAGAGCCGCGCCGAGCGCCACTTCGTCTGGGTCGTCGAGGGCGACGAGGCGCGACGCACGGAGGTGAGCATCGTCGATCGTGTGCCGGGCTGGGTCGTGGTCGATAGTGGTGTCGAGGTTGGGGAGTCCATCGTCCGCGATGGCGTTGTGCGGTTGTCCGGCAACGTGATGCCCATACGCGTGGTGCCAAGCTGATGCAGCTCTCAGACCTGGCGGTACGCCGCCCCGTGATGGCGCTGGTGGGCAGCGCCCTGATCGTTGCCTTTGGCCTGCTGGCCTTCGAGCGCCTGCCCCTGCGGGAATACCCGGATATCGATCCGCCCATTGTCTCCGTGCAGACGGAGTACCCCGGCGCTTCTGCGGCGGTGGTCGAAAACAAGATTACGGAGCTCATCGAGAACCGTCTGTCGGGCATCGATGGCGTCAAGACCATGAGCTCCTCCAGCATGGACGGCGAGTCGCGCATCACGCTGGAGTTTGACCTCGACCGGGACATCGATGCGGCGGCCAACGACGTTCGGGACCGCGTGTCCCGGGTGCTGGACAACCTGCCCGATGAGGCCCTGGCGCCAGAGACGAGCAAGAGCAACGCCGACGAGCAGGTGGTGTTCTGGTCCCATCTGGTGGGCGAGAACATGTCTGCGCTCGAGTTGACGGACTATGTGCGGCGCTACATCGAAGACCGCTTTGCGGTGCTGGATGGCGTGGCCACGATTCGCATTTCCGGGCAGCAGGTGTACTCCATGCGCATCTGGCTCGACGTCGAGGCTGCGCTGCGCAGCCAGAATGTGGAGCTGCCCGCCGGAACGATCAAGTCCACGCAGCGCGATTTTGTGGTGCGCGTGGATCGTGGCTACCAGGTCGCCGACGATTTTCAGGAGCTGGTGCTGGGCCGCAGCGACGACGGGTACCTGGTGCGCCTGGCGGATGTGGCCCGCGTCGAGCTGGCGAGCGCCGAGGAGCGCAACCTGTTCCGGGGCAATACGGAGGCCATGGTCGGTATCGGTGTAATCAAGCAGAGCAAGGCCAATGCCCTGACCGTGGGGCGCCTGGTGCAGGAGGAAATCCGGCGCATCAATGAGCAGCTTCCCGAGGGGATGCAGCTGATCCCCAGTTTCGATCGCTCCGTGTTCGTGGATGCGGCGATCGACGAAGTTTTCATGACCCTGTTTATCGCCGGAGTGCTGGTGGTGCTGGTGATCTTCCTGTTCCTGGGCGATCCGCGCAGCGTGCTGGTGCCCGCGTTGACCGTGCCGATCTCCCTCGTGGGCAGTTTCAGCATGCTGTGGGCCCTGGGCTACAGCATCAATCTGTTGACCCTGCTGGCCCTGGTCCTGGCCATCGGTCTGGTGGTGGACGACAGCATCGTGGTGCTCGAGAACATTCACCGCCGCCTGGTGCGGGGCGAAACGCCACTGGTCGCGGCCTATCGCGGTGCGCGCCAGGTCGGCTTCGCCGTGATTGCGACCACGCTGGTGCTGGTTGCCGTGTTTGTGCCCATCACCTTTCTCGAGGGCAACATCGGCCGCTTGTTTGCGGAATTTGCTGTAGCCATGGCGATTGCGGTGGTCTTCTCGAGTTTCGTGGCCCTCACCCTGGCTCCGGTCATCTGCTCGAAGCTGCTGGACCGGGACAAGGTGTCCAACCGTCTGGCGAAGTTCGTGGATGGCCTCAGCGCGACCATGGAGAGCCACTACCGGCGCATTCTGCAGCCCTGTCTGCGCCACCCCTGGATGTTTGTTCCGGTGCTGCTGCTCAGTCTGGCGCTGGCCTGGCAGGTCGGGCGCGAGGTTCCCCAGGAGTACGCGCCCACGGAAGATCGCGGGGTGCTCTTCATGGTCGGGGTTGCGCCGGAGGGCTCGTCGTTTGAATACACCGTGTCGCAGCTGCTGAAGATCGAAGAGCGTTTGCTGCCCCTGGTGGAGAGCGGCGAAGTGAAGCGTCTGATGGTGCGGGCACCCGGGTGGGGTGCGGGGGAGGCATACAACCAGGCGTTCACGTTCATGGTACTCGCGCCCTGGGAGGAGCGGGAGCGCACCGCGGATGAGATTCGCGCCGACGCCAGTGCCCGCATCGCCGACATCGCCGGCGTGCGTTCGTTTATCCGGGCCCCCCGATCCTTCGGTGGTGGCAACGTGGATCCGGTGCAGTTTGTTATCGGTGGCGACAGCTACGAGGAACTGGCGGATTGGCAGGACCTGATCCTGGCCAAGGCCGCTGAGAATCCGGGTCTGATCGGTGTGGATACGGATCTCAAGCCCACCAAACCCCAGCTGCGCGTAGCCATCGACCGCAACCGCGCGGGTGACCTGGGTGTGAGCATCGCCGAGATCGGGGCGACGCTGGAAACCCTGCTGGGCTCCCGGCGTGTCACGACGTTCATCATGGGCGGCCGCGAATATGACGTGGTGGTGGAAGGGGAGCGCGACGAAGCCCGTACCCTGAGGGACCTCGACAATATCTACGTGCGCTCAACGACGACGGGGACGCTGATTCCCCTGGCAAACCTCGTGACGCTGCGCGAAGAGGCCGGGGCGGGAGCGCTCAATCGCTACAACCGCGTGCGTTCCTTTACCGTGTCCGCTGGCCTCGCCGACGATTACAAGCTTGGCGATGCCCTGACGTTCTTCGAAGACCTGGTGCGTACGGAACTGCCCGAGACCGCGACCTACGATTACAAGGGGGAGTCCCTGGAATACAAGCGGGCCAGCGGCAGTGTGTACATAACCTTCATGCTGGCACTGCTTGTGGTGTACCTGGTGATGGCGGCCCAGTTCGAGTCCTTCGTGCACCCCATGATTATTCTCTTCACAGTGCCCGTGGCGCTCCTCGGCGGGCTGGGGGCGCTGGCGGTCACCGGCTTCACCCTGAACATCTACAGCCAGGTGGGCCTGATCATGCTCGTGGGGCTCGCGGCGAAGAACGGCATTCTCATTGTGGAGTTCACCAACCAGATGCGGGATGCGGGATCGAGCTTCGACGAGTCTGTGCTCCACGGCGCCAGCAAGCGCCTGCGTCCCATTGTGATGACCGCGTTCACCACCGTGATCGGCGCTCTTCCCCTCGTGCTCTCGACGGGGCCGGGGCACGAAGTGCGCAGCGTGATCGGTGCGGTGGTCATGGGGGGCGTTGCCCTCGCAACCCTGGTCACGCTGTTCCTGGTCCCCATGACCTACAGTCTCATGGCCCGGGGTACGGGATCACCGGATCGCGTATCGCGCCAGCTCGAAGCAGAGATCGAGGCCGCCGAGGCGGATCGCGTTTCGGAGTAGGGGTGAAGCAGCCCGGGCCTGAGCGCAGACGGTGCAGCGCTCAGGCGTGGGGTACCTGTTCGTCCATGACCTGTAGCGCGGCGTTCCACTGCTCCACGTCGGACCCCAGGGCGTTGAGGATCTCATAGCCGGCGACCCAGGCGCCGGGCACGTCCTTGTCGCGCATGCGCCAGCGCACCTGCCCCACCAGATAGAACGGCTCATCCTTGCCCGGGAGCTCGACGCCGATCTGCAGGATCGCTCCCACGGTGACCGCCTCTCCAATGCGTACGCGGAGTCCGCTCTGGGACACATCCAGGGTTTCGCAGCGCGCCACGCGGCCCGGGCCAAGGCTTCCCGGCGCCGGCGACTCCAGCTCGATGAAGACCCGGGACTCGACGGGGAGGCGGAAAAAGCGCCGATGTTCGGTACCGGTCATGGCGTCTCTCCCCGGGCGCGTTCGACTTCATCGCGGAAGTAGCAACGGGTTTCGAGGATGTCCACGAGTCCCCGGTCTATCAGCGACAGCAGCTCCGCGCGATTGAGTTCGCGCATGGCGATGCCCTTGCGATTGACGAAGATGTAGTTGTCGCGGCGGGGGTCGTAGACCGCGAGCTTGGCCATGATGGGGGTTTCGCCATCATGGAAGCCCAGCCAGGCCCCCATGGGGACCTCCACCTCCCGGTTGTCGCCACCGTCGGCGGCCTGCGCTGCCGCCGGAGCTGCTTCCGGCGGGGGCGGTGGCGGTGGTGCCGGTGCCTGTGGCGCCTGCGGTGCGGTCGGAGCTATCGGAGCTGGCTGCGGCGCTTCCGGCGGAGCCGGAGGTGGCGCATAAACCGGCGCGATTGGCGGGGGCGGCGCGGGGGGCGGATTCGCTGCGGGCGCAGGCGTATAGGCGGGCGCTGGCGGAGGCGTTGGTTCATGGGTCGGGGCAGACGGCGGTGGAGCCACCGGAGCCGCGGCGGGACCGGGCGCAGGGGGTGTTTCCGGCTGCGCCGGGGGCGCCGTGGTGTAAGTGGGGCTGGCGGCGGGTGCCGGAGGTGCCGGTGGCGCATCCACCGGTGGTGATGCAAAAGGCGGTGCGGCATGCGTCGCCGGGGCGGCATGCGTCGGTGGTGCCTGGGGTGCGGGCGGTACCGCATACGCTGGCGGCGCCTGGGGCGCGGGTGCAGGGGGCTCCGGTGGCGGTACCGGGGGTTCGGGGGGCGGTGCCGGGATTTCAGGTTGGGGCGCCCGCGCGGGAGCCTCCGGTGCGGCGAAGGGAGCGGCGATTTCAGTCTCGGCCCCCTCCGGCGGTGCAAGCACGGGGTCCAGCTCTGCGCTACCGCCGAAGCCCGGCAGTTCGTCGTCCCAGGTGGCGGCCTCCTCACTGTCTACCGTATCACCCCGGAATGTCTCGCCGGGGGCGTCGGAACCCGGTTCTTCCGGTCCACTATCCGACTCTGCGTCCTCGTCCAGGTTCAGGTCGAGCTCCAGGTCCTGCTCCTGCTCGTCGCCATCGTCTTCGCTGACCGGACCACCGTCGGGCTCCTCGTGCGCGTCGTCATCGATGCGGCCGGCGCTCTCGGGCCGATAGTCGGGATCCTGAAGCTGGCGCAGGGCGTCGTCGCTGTCGATGCCTGCAGTGGCGGCAAGGCTCAGACTGAAGGTGTCGCGGCAGGGCAGGGGCAGCGCAAAGCCGTCGTGCAGACGCAATGAAAAGGCGCGCCGGGACAAGTCCAGGGCCTTGAGCCCCACGAAGTTGGCGAAGAGCATGTGCTGGCCCTTCTCGAGCTGCAGCACGAGCTGGGCGCGCAGTTCTCCTTCGCTGTCTTCAAAGCGGTACCAGTTGCCGTTGTGGTACTCCTCGTCGTCCCGGGGCTCTTCGCCGGCGACGTCATCCTCAAGCTCCAGCAGGGGAACGCGCACCAGTTGAAGCTTCTGCCCGTGCTGGATTCGCAGGTGGGCGTACTCCACCAGGCCGATGGCGCTGTCCGTGGCATCGCTGTCGTGTTCCAGGCTGATGAGCCAGCGGCGCAGGTCGCCGGGAAGGTGGCGCAGAATCTGTTCCTGGCGGTCCCGCTCGGCCTCGCTGTCGTCCACCTCCTGCACCGACTCCATCAGATGGCGCGTTGCCCGCTCAATCTGCTCCCACTCCCGGGAGTGACTGCCGAACTTGACCAGCGCCATCTGCGCACTGTCGTACCAGGGGCCCTTGAGGAATTCGCCGATGGCCGCGGGGAGTTCGTAGCGCTCCAGGCCGCGGTTGATCATGCGCGCCGCATCCCGCCGGGCGTTCAGGGTCTTCAGGCGGGCTTCTTCGGTCTCTGCCAGGCGCTGCACCATGCGCTGGGCGCGCGCGGCGTCGCGGTCGGTGGCCGACTCGAACTCCCGGGCAATGCCGGCGAGATCCGTGTTCGGTGATGCGAACCAATCCAGCGCCTTGGCTACCGCCCGTTCCACGCGCTGCTCGAGCATCTGGCCCGCGCGGTCCAGGCGCACCTGCCAGCCTACGGCGCCGCCCTGAATCACATCCAGCAGACGGTGCAGGGGGTGTTTGCCCGGAATGAAAAAGCTCTCGTCCGAGAAGGCCATGGCCACGGCCAGGGGCAGCAGGCGGTGCACGTGATCCCGCAGCGGTGACTCCAGAGGGAACTGCTCTTCCCAGTCGGCGAAGGCTTCGCAGACCCAACTCAGGGTGGCGTGATCCTCCGGCTGCAGGTCGGCGCTGCGATTCTGTTTGGCCGCCCGGCGGCGGATCGTCGCCAGGGGCGAGTTGTCCGTGTCCTTGCTCTTGCCCAGAAATGCCACCAGATCGCTGGTGGACAGGGCGTTCTCGCGGGGCGAGGGATTCTCCGGCGCAAACTCACGCGTCACCTGGTCCCGGAGGGAGCAGGGCAGGGGAATATGTTCCGTAGAGAGCACCATGACGCGCCGGACCGGGCCGCGCCCTCAGCGCAGGCTCTTGAGCAGCTGGTCTACAAACCGCTCCAGCTGCTCCAGATTGCCGCAGGGCGCTGCGTAGTGACAGGTGCTCTGGTAGCGAAGCATCTCTGAATCACCCGTACCCCACGCCTGGCGCGACTCGGGGTTCAGCCAAATCACCTGTTTGCTGCGCTGGTAAATGCTTCGCATGATGTCCAGCTCGGGGTCGCCTCGATTATTCCTTGCATCACCGAGAATGATAACCGAAGTGTTGCGATTGATGTCATCGAGGGCCAACTGGGCGAAGTCTCGCAGGCTGCTGCCGTAATCCGTCGCGCCGCCAAAGCGCCAGTTGGCGAGTTCGATGGCGCGCTCCAGGGACTCCTCCCGGAACAGCTCACTGATTTCTCCCAGGTGGCTGGAGAAGGCGAAGCTGCGGGTGCGGGGCAGCACGTCCTGCAGGCTGTAGAGGAACATCAGCAGGAAGCCCGCATAGGCGGCGACGGAGCCGCTGACATCGCACAGGGCCATGAGCTGGGCCTTGTCGCGCTTCTTCGAACGCCAGTGCGTGCGAAACAGGATGCCGTCGTGGGCCATGCCGCCGCGCAGCGTGCGCGCCATATGCAGCTGGCCGCGCTTCACGGGGCGGCGCCGGGCGCTGTGGCGGCTGGCGAGGCGCCTGGCCATGCGGCGCACCTGCTCCTGCACCCGGTCCCGGTGGCGGCGGTCGATGTTGCTCAGGCGGGTCTTGCTCAGCAGGTCGTCCATGAAGGCGCTGTTGTGACCCTCTGCATTGAGCAGGTACTGCTGATCCACGTAGTCCCGCACCTGCTCCCGCAGCACGTCGCGATAGCGGCGCAGCGTGTCGAGGGCGCCGGAATCCTGGCGCTCCAGTTCGATCACGGCATCGCGGATAGCGCTTTCACCCAGCGCATCCAGAATGCGGCGCGTGAACTGGCCCTTCTGGGTGAACAGGCGAATGTCCTGCAGGCCCGCCTCCTGGCCCGCGCGGCGCATCGCGGTGCTCAGGCTGCCGCGCTCGTTTTCGAGCAGCGCCGGCAACAGCTCTCCCTCCAGCAGGGCCGCCAGTGCCGGGGAACCCCCCGCCGCATCCGCCAGCTCCCGGGCATCGATGTCGGAGGCGCCACCGCCCATGTTACCCGGGCCTTCGCCGTCGGGGCCCTCCGTGGGACTTTGGTCGCCCGCCAGATTCGGGGCGCCTTCCTGCTCAGCGTCATCATCATCATCGGCGCGGAAGTCCGAGGCCTGCTGATCGAAGAAGCGGTCGAAGCAGTAGTAGAAGGTGTGCGCCTCGCGCTCGGATTTGGCCAGGGTCAGGGCCAGGGCTTCGCGCAGCATGCTGCGATCACCGTAGCCCACGCAATCCAGCGCTGCGGCGGCGTCGAGGGTCTCGGCAGGGGAGATCGGCAGCGTGTGGCTACGCAGGATCTCGACGAAACGCAGCAGGCTCGATTGCATTCAGGCGTTGTCCCCTGCCTTCGCACTCTCGCGCAGAAGGCTCGCCAGCTCGGCGTCGGCGGCTTCGATGTCCTGCTCGAACTTGAGCAGAACATTGAGGGTGCTGCGCAGCATGTCTTCATCGAGCTCCGTGGCGTGGAGCAGCAGCAGGCTGCGCGCCCAGTCGATGGTCTCGGAGATCGCGGGCTGCTTTTTCAGGTCCAGCTCCCGGACCCCGTGCACGAAGGCGACCAGCTGCTGCCGCAGGCTCTCCTGAAGATCCGGCACGCGACTTTCGAGAATGCGCTCTTCCAGATCGATGGTCGGGAAGGGGATGTGCAGGTGCAGGCAGCGGCGCTTGAGGGCGTCGGAAATGTCCCGCGTATTGTTGCTGGTCAGGAACACCAGGGGCGTGGACTGGGCGCGCACAGTACCGATCTCGGGGATGGATATCTGGTAGTCGGACAGGATTTCGAGCAGCAGGGACTCAAATTCGTGGTCCGACTTGTCGATCTCGTCGATGAGCAGCACCGCGCCGGCGGGCTGCTCCATGGCCTGGAGCAGGGGCCGGGGCTCGAGGAACTCCTTGGAGTAGAACACATCACCGAAGCCGTGGAGGCGCTCGACGGATTCCGCCAGACCTTCGGCGCCCTGGAGCAGGTCGCCGAGTTTTTCCTTGAGCACCTGCGTGTAGAGCAGTTGCTTGCCGTACTTCCATTCGTAGAGCGCCTTGGCTTCGTCGAGGCCTTCGTAGCACTGCAGGCGCACGAGGGGCAGGTCAAGAAGCGTCGCGGCGGTCTTGGCCAGTTCCGTCTTGCCCACGCCGGGGGGGCCTTCCACCAGCACGGGTTTGCGCAGGCGTGCGGCGAGGAATACGGCGGTGGCGATGCGCGGGCTGCAGATGTAGCCAAGGCTGGCAAATCCACTCTCGATCGCGTCGACATTGGCGAGTTCGGTACGGTCTTCCAAGCTGGGGGCTCCCGGTTGGGGGCGAGGGCGTCAGCCGCCCGTCGCGTTCATGAATCGGA
>CAXBBA010000009.1:0-13900 GCA_963973805.1 uncultured Halieaceae bacterium
TTGAACGAATAGGTTCCCGTAAAGGTGTAGATATTTTCGGGGATACCGGCCTTCTGTCCGTCCAGCGTCTCGGGGATACCGATGATCTGACCACCGTAGACCAGCGCGGGATCGATCTGGGGCATGTCATCCGCACCGTAGAAGCTGAACAGGCCGCCCTGTTCCTCGGCTTCGATGATGAACACCTCCATGTTGGTCCAACCGGCGGTGAGAACCAGAGACTCGTTCACTACCCAACGCAGTTCCGCTTCCATACCTTCGGTGCGGCTGCCGGAGTTGGTGACGATGGACTGGGCGCTGAAGTCCGTACGCTCCTGCTCGTAGTAGTTCACTGCGAAGTACAGGGAGTCCTCCAGGAAGCTGCCTTTCAGGCCGACTTCCCAGAGTTCCGATACGTCCGTGGCATTGCCCGCTTGCACCAGGGCCAGGGGCAGGTCACCCATCTGGTCCGCGATGATCGTACCCTGCTCGGATACCGTGACGTAGGGCACCAGACCGACGGGTGAGTTCCAGTTCACGCTGACGGACCAGGACAGTACCTCGTCGCTATCATCGAAGCTGGCGATGCCGTCGGGGAACATGGCCACCAGATCGTCTGCCGGGAACAGTAGCTTGTCCAGGGGTGTGTTGGATTCCATCTCAATGAAGTCCTGGCGCAGGCCCAGGGTTACGGCGAGGCCGTTATCCCAGCTGAAGTCACCCAGGAAGGCGAGGCCGTACATGGTGTAATCACCGTACTGGTACTCGGAATAGTCGTCGTCGATCTGGGTGGCGAGCAGGCGCGTGTCCAGGGACGCATCGCGCTCCGCTGCGGTCTGGCTCAGATCGCGGCGATCGAAGTACTCATTGATGTAGTCCTGGCCGCGATCAAAGTCCGTATGGCGGATCGACGGCGACAGCTGGAAGCTGGCATCCATGCTGCCAATTTCCATGTCGAAGGCAAAAATCAGTTTTTCTTCGAAGACCCAGGTCTCTCCCGCCTGGGAGAAGCCGTAGGCGTTTTCGTTCAGGTTCTCGAACTGCTCGTAGAACATCTGGTTGGTGATGCGCAGCCCGTTATCCGCCTCGTAAATGAAGTCCAGATAGAGCGTGATCACCTCGTTGTCGAGCGTGTCGGCCTCGGACACCAGCACGTTACTCTCGTCGAGGGTGGTTGTGCCGGGGTTGTTCAGGGCCATTTCCGGGATCAGGTTCGCCTCGGACACGAACTCGGGACGGAATACGAAGTTGGACAGAGGACCGGAGGTGGCGCCGTATTCCTGATGCGAAATCTTGCCGTCGCCGTTGGTATCCAGTGCCGGAGACGTACCGGTCACGTAGGTGCCGTTATCGATCAAGTCCTGGGACAGGCGGTTCCAGCCCGCGACCTGGTTGCCCACGTAATCGTGGTACATACCGCCGAACTGCATATGCAGTTTATCCGTCAGGTCGACATCAAAGGATGCCTGGAGCACCGTCTGTTCCGTGTCGGTGTTGTCGTAGAAACTATCGGAATCCTCGAACTCGCCATACAGGTAGTAGCCCGCACGGTCCGAGATCGGCCCGCCGATTTCGCCAGTGAAGACGTTGCGGCCCCAGCTGCCCGTTTCATAGGAGACGGCACCGGTGTTGCTGTCCAGGTAGTCACCCGAGCCGGCGCGCGCTGACTTGGGATTGAAGTTCAGGTAGCCGCCGATCTTGGACGGACCGTAGATTGGTGAGGCCGGACCACGCACGATATCAATGCGATCTGATGCACCGATGGGAGTCGGGTAGTTGCCGGGGTTGTCGATGCGACGAACACCGCGGAAGTAGGTCTCACCTGGCGTGCCACGCACATCCAGGGAGCCGGCGACGCCAAAGAAGGACTGGGTAAAGGTACCCGGCGCGAACGCCACAAGTTCGTCGATGTCCGTAATGTTGAAGCGATCCATCTGCTCGAAGCTGATCGTGGAAGCCGAACGCGGGGTCTCCAACAGGGATTTGCCGAAACCGAAGATCTCTACGTCTTCGCCCGGCAGGCTTCGCAGGGATCCGGTTACGACGACTTCTTCCATCTCCAGCACTTCATCTT
Organism: uncultured Halieaceae bacterium; assembly: GCA_963973805.1. Classification (GTDB taxonomy): domain Bacteria; phylum Pseudomonadota; class Gammaproteobacteria; order Pseudomonadales; family Halieaceae; genus Congregibacter. The sequence continues at coordinate 2,054 of CAXBBA010000009.1, forward strand.
CCTGCGCTTGCGCCAAAGGCGTGGCAGAGATGATCGCTGCGATGGAGGCCGCCAGGGGCAGGCGGCTAGTGGGGTATGGCTTCATGATCTCTCCTCAAAAATTCATGATGCGGTACTCCCGGAACGCGGCATGCGCCAACAGGGAGCCTGGATTTTCAATACAAATGCACTGAATTCGGTAGTCAGTGCACAATTGATGCCAATCGTTGGGCGTACACCTGGAAAAAATATGGTTATTAAATTCAACGAGTTATGAAGCGGTGGGTTTCTGCTGAACCCGCTGTGCTGTCGTTCAGACAGTCTGATTCCGCGACCGTGCTCCGTGATGGTGCGTGGCCATCGAAATCAGGTCAATTGAGTAATGGCCGGATTATTACCGCTCCATGACAGTTTCGCGGCTGAGGGGGCGGATCACGGTTTCATGCTGGGGGAACGCCTCGATCAGTCGGGATGTCTGTCCGAGGGTCATGTCGCTGTAATCAAATCCCGGGCTCACCGCTTCGCTGATCAGCCCGTAACCCAGGGGCCCGGGCGAGAGCCGGGAGGCTTTCCAGATGCCCCCGGGCACCGTCAACTGCAGGCGGTGGCCCTGGCGCGGATCCGGTCCCATGGTCACCGTTTCGAGTTCGCCGTCGGGGTGAATCAGGGTGTAGGTGATGGGGTCTCCCAGATGGAAGTAGTGCACGATATCTGAGCGGTTCCGGTGGAAGTGGCCCACGGGCCCTTCGCCGGTCAGCAGATAGTAGATCGAGGTCATGGAGAAGCGCTCACCCTGGTCTCCATCGACGCGGGGCTGCTCTGTGGCTTCGTAGGTGCGGCGAAAGAAACCGCCCTCCACGTGGCCCTCGAGGTTCAGGGCTTCGATGAGTTCCTGTGCCGTCGGCGGGGTATCAGCGTGGGCGGCCACGGCGAGCCCCAGGCTCAGGGTGAGCAGCGGCACGAGCGCCATTGATGATTTCATGGGGCGTCCTCACGACCGGGGGTGATAGTGCTGGTGCCAGTGCCGGGCAATATCTTCGCGACGACAGAGCCAGACGTCGTCGTGCTGCTGCACATGGTCCAGGAATTTCTGCAGCGCGAGGAAGCGTCCCGGACGTCCCGCCAGACGGCAGTGCAGACCGATGTTCAGCAGGCGGGGCTGTTCTTCGCCCTCGGCATAGAGCACGTCGAAGGCATCGCGCAGGTACTGATAAAACTGGTCACCGCAGTTGAATCCCTGGGCGCTGGCGAAGCGCATGTCGTTGCTGTCCAGGGTATAGGGAATGACCAGGTGGGGGCCGCGGGGCGACTCCAACCAGTAGGGCAGGTCGTCGGCGTAGGAGTCCGAGTCGTAGAGAAAACCCTCGTGCTCGAAGAGCAGCTCCCGCGTGTGGGGACTGTCGCGGCCCGTATACCAGCCCAGGGGGCGGCTGCCGGTAATGGCTTCGTGGGCGGCGATGGCCTGGATCATGTGCTCCCGCTCCACGTCCCGGGGTACCTGTTGGTAGCTGATCCAGCGCAGGCCGTGGCAGGCGATCTCCCAATTGGCTTCGTTCATCGCGGCGACGGCTTCGGGGTTCCGCGCCATGGCCATGGTCACCCCGAACACCGTGACGGGAACGCCGCGCCGCGTGAACAGGCGGTGGAGGCGCCAGAAGCCGGCGCGGCTGCCGTATTCGTACATGGATTCCATGCTCATGTGCCGGTCTTCGAAGGCGCTGGCACCGATGATCTCCGAGAGGAAGGTTTCCGACGCCGGATCGCCATGGAGGACGCAGTTTTCACCGCCCTCTTCGTAGTTGACCACGAACTGCACCGCGATGCGTTTGCCGCCGGGAAGTTCGAAGCGCGGCACCCGGCGTCCGTAGCCGACCATGTCGCGGGGATAGCTGGCGTTGTTCACTGTGTCACCGATCTCCATGGGGGAGAAGCAAGCATGCCGCCGTTGGGGGGAGGGCGGCAAGCGGTCGCGGGTATGGGAGGCAGCATTTGACGCCCTTGCACTAAAATGGAGCGCTGTTGCGCTAGCATGAGGCGATTCAGGGCGGGGCGGCCGCCGTCGAAGGGACTTAACGCTGGCACCGAACTTGCCTTGTCCCCGGGAGGCCTCTGACGGATCATGGGGGACCGCCGGGAGTACAGCGATGGCAGATGGCAGAAGGAGAGCAGCGCGCGATGGGTGAGCAACTTGAGAAACGGGCCGATACCGCCTTCGCGATGGGCGTCGGGCACCGTGGAGCTGCGCTGTTGCTGTCGATGCTGGCGCTGTTGCTGTGTGCGTCGCCGCAGGCCGCGCTGCCGCCCGCATCGAATGATCTCTCCGCGTGGTTCGAGACCTTCAAGCAGCAGGCGACGGACGAAGAGCTCTACCGCTTCCTCTACGCCATGCCCAAGGGGGGAGATCTGCACAATCACCTGTCGGGATCCATTCGCTCCGAGTGGTTCTACGACCTGGCCCTGGCCCAGGCAGAGCGCGGCTACCGATACTATACGCGGGTAAAGATCAACAACTGCCGTCCCTATGGCGCCAACGCCTTCGGTGAAGCTCCCTATCTGATGCTGTTCGTGAACATTCAGGAGAGTCGCTACCAGGAACTCGATGACTGCGAGAAGAGCGAATATCTGCGCCTGGATACGCTCGAAGGCGAGCAGAAGACGGCCTGGCTGAACAGCCTGCGCCTGGACAAGAGCTACGAGGGGCGTGACGAATTCTTCCAGACCCACTGGCAGCGCATGGGCGACCTCTACCTCAATCCCTATCTTGCCGCGGATGCGCTGGTGCTGAATATGCAGAAGTTCGGCGCCGAGGGACTGATGTACCTGGAGACCATGATCGGCGTACTGGGTTTCATCGAGGCGGACGGCACGGTGCTGGAGCCCGATGCGGTGGCGGAGCTGTATCGCCAGCGCCTGCGCGAGCCCGACGCCATCGCCACAGGGGTGGAAGTACGCCTGCAGGTGGCGATCCTGCGCTTCGTGCCTTCGGCGGAAGAGATGCTGCGCTTTCTCTACGCTTTCGTCGCGCGGAACAATGACCTGTTTGTCGCCGTGAACATGGTCGGTCGTGAAGACAACGACAAGGGTCACCCCCAGCGCTTCCTGTCCACGCTGCGGGACCTGCGGCGCACGCACCACGGCGTGCGCCTGGCGATTCACGCCGGTGAGGTGGACGAACCGAATTTTCACGTGCGCGACACGCTGCTCCTCGGCGCGGATCGTATCGGTCATGGGGTCAACCTGATTACGGACCCGGATACCATGCGCCTGATGCGCCACGGTCCCTATCTGGTAGAAATCAACCTGGTCTCGAATCTGCTGCTGGAATACGTGGCGGAGTATGGCCAGCACCCGTTCCCCGAGTACCTGCGCACGGGCATCCCCGTGGCCCTGTCCACGGATGACCGGGGCATGTGGGACAGCAATCTCACGGACGAATTCTTCGTCGCCGTGAAGGAGTTCAACCTGAGCTGGCAGGAGCTGGTCACGCTGAGTCGCAATTCCCTGCTCCACGCCTTCGCCCCGGATTCCGTCAAGGCGGACCTGCTGGCACGCTATGCCATCCGCGTGGACGACCTGGCGCGGAAGATCGCAACGCGGCCCGCCGCGGTGCTGTCCCCCGACGCGCACAGCTTCGGTTTCACCTGTAATCGCTATGCCCTGTGTGACTGGTAGAGGCACAGCGAGCCATGCCCCATTCCCTGACTGAGAGACAAGCTATGCGAATTCTTTCCTTTGTTGTTCTGTCCTGCGCCGCGCTGCTGCTCGGTGCCTGTGGCGCGGAGCCGCCGGCGTCGAGCAACGCCGATACATCTGCCAGCCCCGCCCCGATTCCCGTGAAGGCGGTGGTCGTCACCATGTTTGAGATCGGTGAGGATACGGGGGACCAGGCGGCGGAGTTCCAGCTCTGGTACGAGCGCCGCAACCTGGACACGGTGTTCGAGTTCGCCGGCCACCACGATCTGCACTTCGACAGCGAGAATGGCGTCATGGTGATGGTCACGGGCATCGGCACCGCCAAGTCCGCGGCCTCGGTCATGATGCTGGGCATGGATCCGCGCTTCGACCTGAGCAAGGCCTACTGGCTGGTGGCGGGCATCGCCGGTGTTGACCCCGAAGACGCTTCCATCGGCAGCGCTGCCTGGGCGGAATACCTGGTGGACGGTGACCTGTCCCACGAGATCGATCCCCGGGAAATGCCCGAGGACTGGAAGTACGGTTACATCGCCCGCTACACGGAGAAGCCCTTCGACGAGAACCGCCCCGAGCCCACGGGCGAAATGTTCCGCACCAACCCGGACCTCACGGAGTGGGCCTACCAGCTGACCAGGGACATGGAGCTGCCGGACTTCGAATCCCTGGATGAGACCCGAGCCCTGTATACGGAGCACCCCAATGCGCAGCGTCCGCCCTTCGTCCTGAAAGGGGATCACCTGGCCGCGATGACGTTCTGGCACGGCAAGATCCTCAATGACTGGGCCAACGACTGGGTGGATTACTGGAGCGATGGCAAGGGTGAGTTCGTCACCTCTGCGATGGAAGAAACGGGAACCGTGGATGCGGCGACCAATCTGCTGGCCGAGAACGAAGGCTACGCGGGACTGGATGCCTCCCTGGAATCCGCCTACGTGGTGGGCAGCAAGGTGATCGACACGATCGTAGCCAACTGGGATGTGTTCAAGGATCGCACGCCCACGCCTGCAGATATCGTGACCCCCTGACCCGTGGGTGAACTCCTGCCCCTGATCCCCGTGCTTGTGGGAGCAGGGGTGCTTGCCGGCACCCTCGCGGGCCTGCTGGGCGTGGGCGGCGGTCTGGTCATCGTCCCCGTGATGCTCGAGCTGCTGACCTGGCGCGACATGGGGCGCGATGCGGCGCTGCTGGTCGCTACGGGCACCTCCCTTGCGGTCATCGCGCCCACGGCGCTGAGCTCCAGCCTGTCCCACTACCGTCGGGGCAATGTCGACGTTCGCCTGCTGCGCACCTGGGCGCCGCCCCTCGGGGCGGCGGTCTGTCTCGGGGCGTGGCTGGCGCCGCAGGTGCCCGCAGAACCGCTGCTGCTGTTCTTCGGCCTGTTTGCCCTCGGGATCGCCCTCCAGCGCCTGCGGCGCCCCGCAGCAGCGCCCTGGCGGCCGGATCTACCGGGCGTCGCCATCCAGGGGGTGCTGGCGGCGCTCATCGGCTTCGTCTGCGTGCTTATGGGCATCGGCGCCGGAACGCTGGGGGTGGCAGCGTTCACGGCCTTCTCCGTTCCCGTCCATCGCGCGGTGGGGACCGCGGCGGTGCTGGGCCTGGTGATCGCCGTGCCCGGTGCGCTGCTGGCAGTCTTTCACGGCGTCCCCGAGGGGGCGCCTGCCTACACCGTGGGTCACGTCAATCTGCCCGCGTTTGCGATCATCGCCCCCCTCGCGGTGGCGGCGGCGCCCCTGGGCGCCCGCCTGGGAGCCCGTCTGCGGCCGGCGCAGCTCCAGGGCGTGTTTGCCATCTTCCTGCTTGTGGTGGGACTGCGTATGCTGTCCCGTCTTTTCTGATCCATCCCGTTGCAAGGATTTATCACCATGACCATTGCCCTGTCCCATCGAATACTGCGCGGCCTTGCCGTTGCGCTCCTTTGTCTGGCGGGAAGCGTTGACGCGCGCGACACGACGCCCCTCGCCGTGAAGGTGGTGGTGCTCAGCATGTTTGAAAATGGTGAACCCACGGGGGACCGGCCCGGCGAAATGCAGCTGTGGCTGGAGCGCAATCCCGGTCTGAAGGAATTGCCGTTCGCCCTGGGGGAGTATTCCCTGTACTACCGGGATGACGGCTTGCTGATCGCCTGCCTCGGGGGCGGTATCCCCAACGCCACCGCGTCGACGATGGCCCTTGGCCTGGATTCGCGCTTCGATCTGTCCCGCGCCTACTGGCTCATAGCGGGTATCGCCGGAGCGGACCCCGAGGACCTGTCCCTGGGCTCCGGCGCCTGGGCGCGCCACGTGGTGGACGGCGATCTGGTTTACGAAATCGACGCGCGGGAGATTCCCGACAGCTGGCCCTACGGGTTCATCCCCCTGGGTGCGAAGGAGCCCGCGGAGGGGCCCCAGGACGTGTCCACGGGCTGGACCCTCGACACCATCAGCTTTGACCTCAACGCAGAGCTTGCGGACTGGGCCTACGGTCTGACGCGCACCGCGCCCCTGATGGATACGCCGGCGATGGCGGCGTTCCGCGCTCAGTTCGACGGCTATCCCCGCGCCCAGCGACCGCCCTTCGTTACCCGCGGCGATACGCTTTCCGCCAGCACCTACTGGCACGGAGAACAGTTGAATCGCTGGGCCAATGACTGGTTGACGGTCTACGCCGGCGAGGACGCGCGCTTCATGACGTCGAACATGGAAGACTCGGGAACGCTCACCGCCCTGCATCGCCTGGAGCGCCAGGGCCGCGTGGATACGCAGCGGGTGCTGGTGCTGCGCACCGCGAGCAATTACACCATGCCCCCCAGGGGGCGTACCGCTGCCTGGAGCACCACGGCGGAGTACCCGGACGGCGGCCTCGGGGCCCTCGATACGGCGCAGCGCCTCGGCCAGGTTGTGGTCGACGAGATCATGGAGGGCTGGGGCACCTACGGAGACCGTACACCGACGCCGCCGGACCGCATTCCCGTGATCTTCGATACGGACATGGCCATCGACGACTGGGCGGCGCTGCTGTTCCTGGCCCGCCATCCCGGTGTGGACCTGCTCGCCGTCACCGTCGCCGGCAGTGGCGAGGCCCATTGTGAGCCCGGGGTGCGCAATGCCCTGGCGCTGCTGGACCTCGTGGACCCCCACAGCACCGTACCCGTGTCCTGTGGTGACGCCTATCCCCAGGATGGCTACTTCGTGTTCCCCGTGCCCTGGCAGGAGGACATGGACAAGCTTTCGGGTGTTGCGGTGACGCCAAGCACCCGAAAAGGTGACCCGCGCCACGGCGTGGACCTGCTCCACGCCGCCATCGAAGCGTCTGCGCAGCCCGTGACGATTCTCGCAACGGGACCGCTGACGAACATTGCCCAGTGGCTGGAGCGCTACCCCGGGGACCGGGAGAAGGCGACGCGCCTCGTCATCATGGGCGGTGCCCTCGATGCCCCGGGCAACATCATCGTGCCGGGCTTCACCGACGAGAATCCCAACACCCGCGCCGAATGGAACATCTACGTCGATCCCCTGGCAGCGGACCGCGTGCTGCGCTCGGATCTGGAGATGGAGCTCGTGGGCCTGGATGTCACGAACCACGTGCGCGTGACGAAGGAGTTTGCCCAGACCTTCAAGGACCGCGTGGACAACCCCGCGGCGTTGTTCTGGGACCGGGTGCTGGATGCCAATGACTGGTTTATCGACTCCGGGGAATATTACTTCTGGGACGTGCTCGCCGCCCTGGTGGTGGTGGACCGGGACCGTTTCTGTCAGGGGGAGCGCGTGGCCCTGACTTCGCGTTTCGAGGTGACAGACGAGCCCTGGTGGCCCACGTCGGACCGCACCATGCCCGCGACCACGGACAAGGGAACACCCCGCCGCCATTTCGCCGCGGAATCCGCCGGTGTCCTGGAGCGTCGCGAGGGTGAGGCGAATACGCTCTACTGCCAGCAGAGCGATGCGGATGCGGCGTTCCGCCTGTTCCTGGATACGCTCACCGCGCCGCGCAGCGAGGACTGAACATGACCGCAAGCTATGGACCCGTAACCCGTTGGCTGGCCGCCATGCCCAAGGCGGAGCTGCACCTGCACATCGACGGAAGTCTTCGCGCACCGCGGCTGCTGTCCCTGGCCCGGAAGCATGGGGTGGCGTTGCCCTACCAGACCGTGGAAGAGGTGGAGGCCGCCTACGATTTCGAAGACCTCCAGAGCTTTCTGGACCTCTACTACCTCGGCGCCTCGGTGCTGCGCGACGAAGAAGACTTCTATCTGCTCATGCAGGATTACCTCGAGGTCTGCCATCGCCAGCACATCATCCACTGCGAGATCATGGTGGAGCCCCAGACCTATCTGCCCCAGGGAGTGGAACTCGGGACCGTGCTGGCGGGCTTCACCCGCGCCATGAACGAGGCCCGGGATGGCTGGGGCCAGTCCACCAAACTCATCCTCAGTTTCCTGCGCCACCTGCCCGAGTCCGATTGCCTGGCCATGTTGGAGGCGGCGGACCCCTATCGCGATCACTTCTGCGCCATCGGTCTGGCGAGCGCCGAGCGGGATTTTCCGCCGGCAGACTTTCAGACGCTCTACCGCGAGGCGGCCGCCCGGGGGTACGCCCTCACCGCCCATGCGGGCGAGGAGGGTCCCGCGGCCTTTATCCGCGACGCCATCAAGCTGCTGGGTGTATCGCGCATCGATCACGGCGTGCGCGTGGTCGAAGACCCGGCGCTGCGGGCCGAGCTCGCCGCCACGCGCATCCCGCTCACGGTCTGTCCCCTGTCCAACGTGCGCCTGTGCGTTTATGAGCACATGGGGCAGCACCGGATCCTGGAGCTGCTGGAAGACGGTCTCTGCGTCACGGTGAACTCCGATGATCCGGCCTACTTCGGAGGCGATCTTCTGGAGAACTTTGCCGCCCTCGAGCGGGAGTTGGGCATGGATCGAGCCCAGGCCCTCGCGCTGGTGCGCAACGGGTTTGAGGCGGCGTATCTGGACGATGGGGAGAGGGCGAAGCACATCGCCGCGCTGGACGCCTATCTCGCCGAACAGCCCCTGTGAGCACCTACCGACCCTCCCGGGGCCGGGCGATAGCGATCACGGGCCTGCTGGTCTGTTGCACGGTGCTGGGGCTGGCAGGTACCGATCTGGTGCTGCCTGCGGTGCCGGGGCTCCCCGAGGCACTGGGGGGCAATATCGAACAGGCGCAGCTGGTCCTGGCCACCTTCGCCGCTGGCACGGGCGTGGGCCTGCTGCTGTTCGGGGAGCTCGGTGCCCGCTTGCCCCATGGCCCCATGCTCGTGGGGGCACTGGTGGCCTATGGCCTGCTGTCGGCGGCCGCCGCGTCGTCGAGCAGCCTTTCTCTACTTATCGCGCTGCGTTTTCTCCAGGGCGTCGCCGCTTCCTGTGCCGCAGTGGTGACCCCGGGAATGGTGCGGGTGCTGTTTGATGAACAGGGCGCGCTGAAGGCCATCGGGGCCCTGGGAAGCCTGGAGTCCCTCGCGCCGGCGATTGCGCCGATCATCGGGGTCTGGCTTCTGCACCATTACGGCTGGACCGCATCGTTCCATGTGACGGCGGTGCTAGCGCTGTTCCTCGCGGGGTTGGTAGCCCTGGCGGTGCGGGTGATTCCCCGGGTGCAGGGCAACCGGTCCCGCCTGGGGTACTGGGTGTTGCTGCGCAACCGCACGTTCCAGCGCTACGCCCTGACCCAGGGCCTCAGCCTGGGTTCATTGCTGGCCTTCGTGTTCGCCATGCCGACGATTTTTGTTGTCGCCCTGGGTGGAGAGATGCGCGACTTCATCATCATGCAGGTGCTGGGTATTTCCTGCTTTATCCTCGCCGCGAACCTGTCCAGCCGCATGGTGCAGCGCTACGGCGTAGAGGCGACCATCATGGGGGGCAGCCTGCTGTCCCAGGTCGCCTGCGTCGGGCTGCTGTTCTACAGCGCGCTGGATGAGCCCCGGGTCTGGGTCATATGGCTGCTGTTCATGCCCTTCAACTTTGGCTTTGGTTTCCGCGGACCGCCGGGTTTCTACCGGGCGCTGCAGGCGTCCGGCGGTGATGATGCCCGCGCCTCGGCACTGGTGGTGCTCTACGTGATGCTGTTTACCGCGGCGGCCACGGCTTCCCTGGCCCCCTTCGTCACCCATGGGTTGTTGCCCGCGGCCATCGTGGCCACGCTGCTCGGTGCCGCAGGCATCGCCTTGCTCTGGCTCATGCCCGCCATGGAAGAGGATTAGCGCCCCGCGGCGTTCAGGGACCAGTCGTAGGGCAGGTAGTCCAGGCGCAGCTCACCCTGCAGCAATTGGCGGGTCTGCGCAGCATCGAGGCCCAGTGCGCCGGCGTAGCGGGCAAGGAATCCCCGACGACCGCCGCTGCCGCGCCAGTTTCGCTCGAAGTCCTCCTGATACCAGTCAAAAAGCGGGCTCAAAGCCAGCGTGCCGTTCTCCATGCGATTGCGGCTGCGATCGGCGAGAAAACTCGTGGTCTGCTCCTCCAGTTGCGCATCCAGCCGCTCGGCGCTGTAGGCTTCCCGTCTCAGTGCGGGGCAGCCGACGCTGGCGCAGTTCACCGCAAAGTGGATGCGCGGGTCGTCGTAGCGGCCCCGGGCACGGATCATGCCGTGCTCGATGTCGTCGAGGCTGACGGTATCGCCGAAGAGGGGGATGAAGGACTTTTTCCAGGGGGAGCGCAGGAGGCTGCCCAGGTCCCGAATCGAGTCCAGGTCCGGCCACTCCGTCAGGATCAGTTCCACGGTCCACGCGTTGTAGGCGTTGATGAGAAAGGCGAGGCGGGCCTCGCGACTCCACTGCTCAAACTCTGTCTCGTTCACCTCGCCGAGGGAGGCGAGGTAGGCGGCCAACTTATCGCGGGCGTGGGCGAAGCAGTCGTAGTCCACCACGGTGCTGTGCCCGTCCCGGGTATCCATGACGCAGCGCTGCAGCAGGGTGGTCCACGGCGCCGGGGCGGGCGTCGCCTGCAGCGAGGGTGCAGCGAGCAATACGGTCACGAGCATCAGGGGCTGGAGCAATAAGGCCAGAGGGGGGCGCCGACGGCGGGGCCCGCGGGAGTCCGGAAAGGTGATCATGGGGGCAAATCCGCCGCTGCTGTGTGCTCTTTGGACCTGCAGTTTACCCTTCGGTTCAACGTTGCCGTCGATGCGTGGGGGAGGGGCCGTGGTCTTGCGGATCAGGAACGGGGTGGGTGTTCATAGCCGAACTGCAGGTAACTGATGCCGGGCGCCATGGTCAGGCGCCAGGCCAGGTCGACCTGCGTATCGAACTCCCTGTCCCACTCGCGCACCGTCGCGAGCAGGGCATCGAGCCAGACAGCGTACAGGCGAGGAGGAATGGCGGCGGCCCCGGGGCCGTGGGCCAGGGCGAGCCTTTCCATCTGGGGTGACAGCCTGCGGTGCTGGTTGAAATCCACCAAGGTGCGCAGGGAATCGTGCAGCATGGTCTTCTGACGACTCATGTCCGTGTGTTCGAAGCGCTTGGCGACGTCTTCCGACGCCGCGAAAAACAGCTCATAGAAACGGCCGATGAATTCGGGGTTGTAGGCGCCTTCGCCCAGGATTCTTTCGAAGCTGGCCGCGAAAATCTCGTCATAGGTCGGGCTCATGGCCGATGTTCCTCAAGGTATCGCAGTACTTCAGGACAACCCCTGCGGTACCATCTTGGTTTCGCCCTTCAGTCAGGTCAATGGAGAAACCCGATGGACGTCCCGCTTATTGATTGTGATCAAGGAACCCGTGGGGATGGGGATATCGCGAGGGACATCGACGCGGCTCTGAGCAATACGGGGTTCATGGCCCTGACCAATCTGGGCCTCGGGGCGGACGCCCGGGATGCGATCTTCTCCCTGTCCCGGCGTTTCTTTGCGTCGCCCGGGGAACTCAAGGCCCGCTGCGCCTACGGAGCGGCGGCGGACAACTTCGGGTATCAGGGGCTGCTGGAGGAGAGCCTCGATCCGACACGCCCGGCGGACCTGAAGGAAACCTTCACGATGAGAAATCTCCTGAAGGTGGCGGACGGTGATCCCCGCTGGCCCGATGAGGAATTTCGCGAGGTGGCGGCGCACTTCTATGCCCGCACCATGGACGCCGCGCGGCGTTTGCAGCGCCTCCTCGCCCTGGCCCTGCACATGCCCGCGGACTATTTTGTGGAGCGGCACTCCGGCGAGAACATCCCGTTGCGCCTGCTGCACTACCCGCCGGTGGC